>JASHXJ010000163.1 GCA_030043595.1 Trebonia sp. | reverse complement strand
CCGGCGGCGGCGCGCGGCCCGCAGGCGTGGACGCTGACAGGAAGGCCGAGCCCGCGCGCCGTCTCGATCTCCCGCCGGTAGATTTCCGGCGCTACCCGCATGGCCGGGTTGCTGCCGCCGGTCCCCCGCCAGGCCATGCCGAGGTGGATCCGGCCGTCCGCGCTGTAGGCCGGCCACGACGCGGCGACGCGGGTGAGGTCGTCCAGGGCCATCGACCGCTCGTTCGGATGACCGGTTTCGTAACCGTAGGAAAAGCGCGCCCGCAGCCCGGATTCGGCGAGCGCCCGGAGTCCGGCCTGCGCCCAGTCGATTCCGCGGATGTTGTGCGCCCAGTCGTGCACCGTGGTGATCCCCGCGTCGATCGCCTCCGCGCACGCCAGCCGGGTGCCCGCGTAGGTGTCGGCGGGGAGGAACTGCCGGCCCAGGGCCACGCACGTGATGAAATATCCCGAACGATCCGGGCTGTCTCCCCCGGGCCTGCCATCTGACAGTCCGCGCAGCAGCGTGTTCCACATGTGCCAGTGCGTATCGACCAGGCCCGGCGCGACGATCATGCCGGACGCGTCGATCACTTCCGCACCCGGGGCGTCCAGGCCCTGGCCCACCGCGCGGATCTGGCCGTCCGCCACGTGCACGTCCCCGCCGGGGATGTCCCCGGCGGAGTCCATCGTCAGCACGTAGCCGCCGCGGATCAGCACGTCGCGGGTACCCGCCGTGCGCCGCGACCTCACCGCGGGGCTCCCCGCGGCGAGCAGGCCGGCTGCTGGCGGGACTCCTCGCCGCTGACGCGGGTCCGGCGGCCGTCCCTGAAGACGACCAAGCGCATCATCGTGTACAGGTAGACGGCCTCGCAGAGGGCGGCGATGACCCGGGCGAGCTCGTAGTAGACGCCGACCGCGGCCAGCGCGTCGGTCAGGCCGAGCACCAGGAGCAGGTAGTTGCTGACGCTCACGGCGACGAACACGGGAAGCTGGGTGCCGAGCGCGCCGTGCGACCGGAAGTTCAGCACGCGGTTGAGCAGGTAGCTCGTCGCGGACGCCGATCCGTACGACACGGTGACCGCGACCGGCAGCGGCCATGTCAGCCCGCCGTGGAAGATCGCGAGCAGCGCCAGGTCCAGGAGGAACGTGCACAGGTTGATCAGCAGGTAGCCGAGCAGGCTCGGCGCGACCACCCGGGACAGCCCGAACGGGAGCCTGCGGGCCGCCGCGGACATCGCCGCGGCGAACCGTGCTCCACGTGGCATGCATCCATTCTGCCCTGCCGCCGCCCGGCGCGCGCGCGGCACATGCCGCGCGCGACGCGCTGCGCCGCCGGAGGCCGTCCGCGCAGGCTCACCGAGTATGATCGCTACCAGCCCGCGGTGGGTCTGGCGATCCGAGGCACCTGATTGGCGAAAATTCCCGCGCCAGGAGGACATCTATGGCCGTAATGGTAGATCCGCCGCAGCGCGGAAGCGCTGACGAGCGGTCTGCCCCCGCGGACCTGCCCGCCTCCCCGGATGACGAGACCGCCGCCGGGTCGTCCCAGCAGGGCACGATCATCACCGCGCGCCTGGAGAATCCCGGTTCCGTGACGACGGCTCCGGCGCCGCCGAAGCTCGCCGAGCCGCCGATCCCCGGCGGGCGCGTCGAAGCGATGATGGGCGTCCTCATCCGGGTGCTCGCGCACAGCCCGCTCGCGCGGCCGCTCCCGGCGGTGACGCTCAGCGGGCTTGGCCTTGGCGGGGTCGCGTTCGTCGGCCTGTGCGCTACCGCGCCGCGGCCCAGCGTGGCCACGCCGCCCGTCCTGCTGCCGCTGACGTCGCTGGCCAGGGACGCGGGCGCACCGCACCTGGCGCCCCTCGTCGCCAACCTCATCATGTACGCCTCGATCGGCCTGTGCTGCCTGGGCCTTGCCATGATGCTGTGGGCCAACAGCCGGGGCTGGTCACCCAGCCCGCGCAGGGTGTTCTGGACCGCGGCGGGCGCGATCGCGGTGCTGGTGAACATCACCCCTGTCGGTTCCTCCGACATCGCGAGCTACGCGGCGTACGGCCGGATCGCCGCGCTCGGCCACGACCCGTACACATTCCTCCCGACCATGCTGCCGGGCGGCAGGCACAACCCCTACACGATGCTGGTCAGCCCGCAGTGGCAGACGCAGCCGTCCGTGTACGGGCCGGTGGCGACGTGGACGCACCTGCTCGCCGCGCAGATCGGCGGCGCCAAGCCGTGGGCCACGATCTGGGTCCTGATGATCATGATCGGCGCGGCCTTCCTCGCGGCGGGCTACGTGCTGCTGCGGACGGCGGCCAACCCGGTGCGCGCCGTGCTGCTCTGGGTGGCGAACCCGCTGCTCATCGCGGAGCTCGTGATCGGCGGGCACCTGGACGCCATCGTCGCGCTGTTCGCGATCGTGGCGATCGTGCTCTCCCGGCGGCGCGCCACCCTGTGCGGCGACCTCGTCCTCGGGCTGGTCGTCGGCGTCGCCGGCGGCATCAAGGTCAACGCCATCTTCGTCGGACTGGGCATCGCGATCCCGCTGCTGCACGACCGGGCCTGGGCACGGCTCGCGCGGATCGGCTCGGTCGCGACGCTGACGACACTCGGGCTGTACTACTTCAGCTACGGGTTCGGCGCGCTCAAGCCGCTCGGCCAGGCCTCGAGATGGGTCGTCTCGCCCACCGTCTGGCGGCTGGTCCAGGCGATCGGCAGCGCGATCAGCCCGCACGCCGGGGCCGTGGTAACGACCATGATCGGGTTCGCGTGGCCGCCGCTGATGCTGGCGCTGGCCTGGTACCTGTACAACCGGCTCTCCCCCGACGTGCCCACCGTGGTGGCCGCCACGTGCGCGCTCACGTTCGCCTGGGTGCTCGTGGCCCCCTGGTCGCTGCCCTGGTACGCGTCGGTCGCCTGGGTGACGCTGGCGCTGCTGCCGCGTAATTCCCTGACCCGCTGGCTCACTCTTGCAACGGCCACGTTGTCGTTGCTTCACTTTAATGGTGGCCACAACCCAACCAACTCCCCAGTCGGCCCCACGCCGTGACGTGATCGCCCCAGGCAGGGTGGCCGTCGTCACGGGCGCGGCCAGCGGCATCGGGCTCGGGCTGTCCGAGCGGTTCGCCGCCGAGGGCATGCACGTCGTCATGGCCGACGTGGAGGAGCCGGCGCTGACGAAGGCGGCGTCGGAACTCGCGCAGCGCGGGGCGTCGGTGCTGCCCGTCGTCACCGACGTGTCGGACCGCGCCGCGGTCGAGGCACTGCGCGACGCGGCGGTATCGGCGTTCGGGGCCGCGCACGTCGTCTGCAACAACGCCGGGGTGGGCGGACCGCACGGGCCGCTGTGGGAGTGCCCGCCCGGTGAGTGGGACTGGGTGCTCGGGGTGAACCTGGGCGGCGTGATCAACGGCGTGCGCTCGTTCATGCCGCTGCTGCTGGAGCAGGACGCGGCGCACATGGTGAACACCGCGTCGATATTCGGCGTGTTCGCGGGGACGCTCGGCCCGTACGGGGTGTCCAAGCACGCGGTCGTCGCGCTGACCGAGACGCTGTACTTCAACCTGCAGTCCCTCGGGGTCTCCCATGTCGGCGTGTCCGTGCTCTGCCCGGGGGCGGTACGCACGAACTTCGGCACCTCGGCGCGGAACCGGCCGGCCTCGGCGGGCCCGCCGATGGTCCGCGGGGAGGCCGAGCAGGCGAGCGCCGAGCGGTTCGACCGGCTGTCGGCGACCGGGGCCTCGCCCGCCGAGGTGGCCGGGATCGTGGCCGACGCGATCAGGGCCTCGCGGTTTTACATCCTCACGTCCCTCAACAGGAACGAGGCGGTCACCCGGCGGGGCTCGGAGATCGCGGCGGGCGGGCCGCCCGCGCCGCCGGTGTCGTTCGTCTAGGGGCCGGTCCGGCATCGCGCAGGCCGTCTAGACTGGGCGGCTATGAGCACGCCTCCGGTCGCGAAGCAGGTCCCGTTCGAGCGCGTCCACCACGGCGACACGGTCATCGACAACTACGCCTGGCTCACCGATCCCGGCGACCCGGAGACGATCGCCTACCTGGAGGCGGAGAACGCCTACATGACCGCCCGCACCGCCGGGCTGTCGGATCTGCAGACCGCGATCTTCGCCGAGATCAAGGCGCGCACCCAGGAGACCGACCTGTCGGTGCCGGTCCGCAAGGGCGGCTGGTGGCGGTACGCGCGGACGGTCGAAGGCCAGCAGTACGCCATCCACTGCCGCCGCCGGGTCCTCGACGGCGAGACCGCTCCGCCGCTGCCCGAGGACGGCAAGCCGCTGGAGGGTGAGGAGATCCTGCTCGACGGCAACGAACTGGCGGCCGGCGCGGGGTTCTTCGCGCTCGGCGCGCTGTCGGTCAGCCCGGACGAGACGCTGCTCGCCTACTCGACGGACTTCTCCGGCGACGAGCGGTTCACGCTGCGGGTCAAGGACCTGGCCGCAGGCCGGACGCTGCCGGACGAGATCCCGGACACCTTCTACGGGTGCGCGTGGTCGCTGGACGGCACGGCGCTGTTCTACGTCACGGTCGACGAGGCCTGGCGGCCGTACCGGGTGTGGCGGCATCTGGTCGGCACCCCGGCATCCGCCGACGTGCTGGTGTTCGAGGAGAGCGACGAGCGGTTCTGGGTAGGGATCGGACTGTCCCGCAGCCAGCGGTACGTCTACATCCGCACGGCGAGCGTGCTGACCAGCGAGTGGCGGCTGCTTGACGCGGCTGCCCCGCAGGGTTCCTTCGTCGTGGTCGCGCCGCGGCGGCAGGGCGTGGAGTACGACGTCGAGCACGCCGGGGACAGGCTGCTCATCCTGCACAACGAGGGCGGCGCGGAGAACTTCGAGCTGGCCACCGCGCCGCTGCCGGGCGCTCCCGGTGCCGGCACCTGGACGCCGCTGATCCCGCACCGGGCCGACACCCGGCTGCTCGGCACGGACGCGTTCGCGGACTACACCGTCGTCTACTTCCGTCGTGCGGGGCTGACCGGGCTGCGGGTGCTCGACGCCGCCGGCGGCGAGTACGACATCGCCTTCCCCGAGCCGGTCTACACCGTGTCGCCCGGCCCGAATCCCGAGTTCGCCCAGGCCACGTTCCGGCTCGGCTACAACTCCATGGTCACGCCGGGCACCGTCTACGACTGCGACCTGGCGAGCGGCTCGCTGACGATGCTGAAGCAGCAGCCGGTGCTGCCCGCACCGGACGGCGTCCCGTTCGACAGTGCCGGCTACGAGCAGCACCGCGAATGGGCGGTGGCGGCGGACGGCACCCGGGTCCCGGTCTCGCTCGTCTGCCGCAAGGGCACCCCGCGCGACGGCTCGGCGCCGTGCCTGCTGTACGGCTACGGCAGCTACGAGCACTCGACCGACCCCCGGTTCTCCATCAGCCAGCTGTCGCTGCTCGACCGGGGGTTCGTGTACGCGATCGCGCACGTCCGCGGCGGCGGCGAGATGGGCAGGTCCTGGTATACGCACGGCAAGCTGCTCGAGAAGAAGAACACGTTCACCGACTTCGTGGCCTGCGCGCAGCACCTGGTGTCGGCCGGCTGGACGTCGGCGGACCGCCTGGTCGCCCGCGGCGGCTCGGCCGGCGGCCTGCTGATGGGCGCCGTCGCCAACCTCGCGCCGTCCGCGTTCACCGGGATCGTCGCCCAGGTCCCGTTCGTGGACGCGCTCAACACGATCCTCGACCCGTCGCTGCCGCTGACCGTAACCGAGTGGGAGGAGTGGGGCGACCCGCTGCACGACCCGCAGGTGTACGCCTACATGAAGTCCTACGCCCCCTACGAGAACGTCTCCGGGGCGTCGTATCCGGCTATTTTCGCGATCACCAGCCTGCACGACACCCGGGTCAGGTACCACGAGCCCGCCAAGTGGATCGCCCGGCTGCGGGCGGCCGGCCAGGGCGGCCCGTTCCTGCTCAAGACCGAGATGGAAGCAGGCCACGGCGGCCGCAGCGGCCGCTACGACGCCTGGCGCGAAGAGGCCCTCGTGCTCGCCTGGATCATCGACACGGCGAAAGCCGAGCCCGCCGCCAGCCGCTAACCGGGCCGACCCGCTCGCGCTGCTGCGGGCGGACCGGTCGCCGATGCCGTTCCGTGCCCGGGGGGGCGGGCTGGGCGTCCCCATCCCGACGAGGAAGGGGACCGCGGGGAGACGGGCCCGTTCGTTCGGGATGAGTGATTTTCAGATCTTTATGAGCTGAGCCTCCGTGCGGGCCCTGGTGTAGCGGTTCTCCGGGATGGGCAGGCCGAGGTTGCCGCGCAGGGTCGTGGACTCGTACTCCGTGCGGACGACGCCGCGGTCCTGGAGGATCGGGACGACCTCGGTGACGAAGCGGCGCCACTGGCTGGGGTGGCCGACGTGGATGTTGAGGCCGTCGAGGGCGCGGGCGTCGAACCAGCGCTGGATCTCGGTCGCGACCGTCGCCGCGGAGCCGGCGAACGGGGTGGGCTTCGGGCTCGAGATGAACTGGACCGTCTGCCGCAGCGTCCAGTCATTGTCGGCCGCGAGCTTGGCGATCTTCTCGGCGCCCGTGCGGAAACCCCGCTCCGCGTACTTCAGCGCCGCCTGCGGGAACGGGGCGTCCAGGTCGTACTGCCGGAGGTCGTGCCAGGCGAACGGGCGGCCGAGCTCGGCCAGGGCCTTGTCGAAGTCCTGGTCGGACAGCTGGATCTCGCGCTCGATCTCGCGGGCCTGCGCGTCGGTGTCCCCGACGAAGACCCGGACGCCGGGCATGATGACGATGTGCGCGGGATCGCGGCCCTTGGCGATCGCCCTGGTCTTGATGTCGGTGTAGAAGGCCTGGCCCTGCTCGACCGAGTTGGCGTGGGTGAAGATGCCCTCGCCGATGGTGGCGCCGAGATCGCGGCCTTGTTCGGAATCGCCGGCCTGGAAGATAACCGGCTGGCCCTGCGGGGACCGCGAGATGTTGAGCGGGCCCGCGACCTGGAAGTGCTCGCCCCTGTGGTTGAGCGCGTGCTGCTTGCTGGGGTCCAGGAAGGTCCTGCCCGCGCGGTCGCGCGGGAACGCGTCCTCCTCGTAGGAGTCCCACAGGCCCTGCGCGACCTGGACGAACTCAAGGCCCCGGCCGTAGCGGGTGTCGTAGTCGTAGTGCTCCTCGCGGCTGAAGTTCGCCGCCGCACCCGCGTCGCCGCTGGTCACGACGTTCCAGCCGGACCTTCCCCCGGAGATGAGCTCCAGGGACGCGAGGCGGCGGGCCAGGTTGAACGGGTCGTTGTAGGACGTGGTCATCGTGGCGACGAGGCCAAGGTGCCGTGTGCTGACCGCCAGCGCCGACAGCAGTGTCATCGGCTCGAGCCGGTTCAGGTAGTGCGGCGGGGAGTCGGCCGTGATGAACTGGCTGTCCACGATGAAGATCAGGTCGAACCTGGCTTCCTCGGCCAGGCGTGCCTGCTCGATGTACCAGCTGATGTTCACGCTCGCGTCGCCGGGGATCTCCGGGTCGAGCCACTGGTAGTGCTGGCCGGGCCCGCCCGCGCCCATCGTGACGGCGCCGAGCTTAAGCTGCCGCTTCTTGCTGTTATCACTCATACGGACACCGCCTTACGGGCCTGGGCCTGCTGGGTCTTCTCCGCGTCGCGCCTGGCGACCTCCTCGCGGACCAGCGGCAGCAGGTAGCGGCCGTAGTCGATCGCGTCGTCGTAGGGGTCGTAGCCGCGGATGAGCAGCGTGGTCACGCCAAGGTCCACGTAGTCGAGCAGCGCCTGCGCCACCGTCTCTGGCGTGCCGACCAGGGCGGTGGAATTGCCGCCCGCGCCGGTTGCGGCGGCCAGCGGCGTCCACAGCGCGCGGTCGTGCAGCTCGCCCTTCGCGACGGCGGCGAGCAGCCGCTGCGAGCCGACGTTCTGCGGCTTGTCGCCGCCCAGGCCCCAGGACTTGGCCCCCCACTGAGCCCGGAAGGCCGCGACGTTCTCCCTGGTGAGCTCGAGGATGCGGTGGGCGCGCTCCCAGGCGAGCTCCTCCGTCGGGCCGAGGATCGGGCGGAAGCTGACGCTGATGCCAGGGGTGTCCTGGCGGCCCGCGTTCCTGGCCGCCTCGCTGACCGAGTCGATCTGTTCCCTGGTCTCCGCCAGGGGCTCGCCCCACAGCGCGTAGGTGTCGGCGTGCTTGCCGCCCACCCGGTAGGCGGCTTGCGACGACCCGCCGAAGTACAGCCTGATCCTCGGCTGCTGCGGCGACTTGACGCCGGGGTAGTGGTCCTCCACCTGGTAGTACGTGCCCTGGTAGCTGAACGGGGTTTCGCTGGTCCAGGTGAGCTTGAGGATGTCCAGGTACTCGTCGGTGCGGGCGTAGCGGTCGTCCTTGGACAGGTAGTCGCCGTCGCGGCGCTGCTCGCTGTCATGGCCGCCGGTGATGATGTGCACCGCGATCCGCCCGCCGGCGAACTGGTCGAGGGTGGCGAACTGGCGGGCGGCGAGCGTCGGGGCGACGAATCCGGGGCGGTGCGCGACAAGGAAGCTGAGCCGTTCGCTGTGCGCGGCGGCAAAGGCCGCCACCTGGCTGCCCTCGGGCTGCGACGAGGCGTACCCGATCAGCACCCGGTCGAACCCGGCGTCTTCGTGCGCGCGGACAAACCGCCTGGTGTAGTCCTTGTCGATGACCGGGCCGCGGGTGAGCCTGCTCTCCGACTGGTCCTTGGTGCTGATCATGCCGATGAACTCGACGGGCATGTACGTGCGTCCTTTCCTCACTGCTTCCTGGCTGCTGACGTCCTGGAGCGGGCCAGCGCGGCCCACTCGGCGTGCCGGTGGCAGGCAGCGCTCCAGCCTTCGGCCACCTGCTCAAGCGGCGGCTGGCGGGCGCACGCGTCGACCGCGAACGCGCAGCGGGCGGCGAACACGCACGCGTCCGGGGCGGCGGGCGGCGCCGGGT
>JASHXJ010000162.1 GCA_030043595.1 Trebonia sp. | reverse complement strand
TGGCCGCCGCGGCGGGCGCGACGGTTACCGCTCCCCGTCATCCCGAACGATCCGTGCCGTCTCCGCAGCGCGGCCTTGCTTCCGGTACGGGAGAAGGCGCGCCGCCGTCCGCGGACGTGGCGGCGGCGATCGCGTTCGCGGGGCCAGACGCCGTGCGGTTCTCGCTGGCCAGGGCCATGCCCGGGCGGCCCGTGCGGATCGACGCGGCGGTAATTGCGCGGCGTGTGCCCGACAACCCCGCCTATGCTGTGAGGTACGCGCACGCCCGCGCCGCGTCCGGGGTGCGCTGGGCAGCCACCCGGCCGGCGGCGGCGGTCCCGCGGCGTCCGCCCGCTGACCCGGGGGAGCTGGCGCTGCTCGACGCGCTGTCGTGGCTCCCCGAACGGGTCGCCGTGGCCGCGAGCCGTGGCCGGCCCGACGAGTTCGCCCGGTACCTGGAGGAACTGGCCGGCGCGACGATCGGCACGCTGAGCTCCCCCCGCCAACCCGGGAGCGCCGGCCCTCCAGGAAGTGACAGACTGGTCCTGGCCGGCGCGGCACAGGCTGGCCTCGCCGCCGGACTGGGGCTGCTCGGGGTCAGCGCGCCTGACCGCATGTGAAACCAAATCGGAGACTGACTGATGAGCCGTGTCGCCCACCCGGCGGGGCCGCTGCACGCGGACGTGCTGCCCGCCGACCACCCGCCGGCGCCGCCGGCCGACCTGAACGCGCTGCATCCGGCGGTCTGGCCGCGCAGCGCGGCGCGCCGCGACGGCGTGCTGACGATTGGCGGCGCCGACGTCCGTGACCTGGCGGCGGAGTTCGGCACGCCGTTGTTCGTGACCGACGAAGAGGACGTGCGCGGCCGCTGCCGCGAGTACCTCGAGGCGTTCGGTCCTGACGCGCAGGTCGCGTACGCGGCTAAGGCGTTCTGCTCGCGCGCGGTGCTGCGGTGGGTCACCGACGAGGGCCTCGGCGTCGACGTGTGCACCGGCGGCGAGCTCGCCGTCGCGCTGTCGGCCGGAATCGACCCGGCGCTGATCACCCTGCACGGCAGCAACAAGCTGCCCGCCGAGCTATCCCAGGCCGTCTCGTCGGGCGTCGGGCACATCGTGGTGGACTCCTTCGAGGAGATCGCCAGGCTGGCGTATTACGCCGACGCGCCAGGGGCAGCACGCCGGCCGCGGGTGCTGGTCCGGGTCACCAGCGGTGTCGAGGCGCACACGCACGAGTTCATGGCCACGGCGCACGACGATCAGAAGTTCGGCTTCTCGCTGGCCTCGGGCGCCGCCGACGAGGCGGTACGGCGGGTGATCGCGCTGCCCGTGCTCGAGCTCGCCGGGCTGCACTCGCACATCGGCTCGCAGATCTTCGACACGGCGGGGTTCGAGGTGGCCGCGCACCGGGTGCTGGAACTGGCCGCGCGGATCCACGCCGAGCACGGCGTAGCAGTGGCCGAGCTCGACCTGGGCGGCGGGTTCGGCATCGCGTACACGCCCGACGACGACCCGCCGGAGGTCAAGTCGCTGGCGAGCGGGCTGCGGGCGATCGTGGCCGCGCAGTGCGCGGCGTTCGGGCTGCCGGTGCCCCGGCTGACCGTCGAGCCGGGGCGCTCGGTGATCGGCCCGTCCACGGTGACGCTGTACCAGGTCGGCACGATCAAGGATGTGGACGGCATCAGGACCTATGTGAGCGTGGACGGCGGGATGAGCGACAACATCCGCACCGCGCTGTACGACTCGTCGTACACGTGCGTGCTGGCATCCCGCGTGTCGGACGCGCCGCCGATGCTCTCCCGGGTGGTGGGCCGGCACTGCGAGAGCGGCGACATCGTCGTGCGGCACTGCTATCTGCCCGCCGACCTGGCACCGGGGGACCTGCTCGCCGTGGCCGCCACGGGCGCGTACTGCCGGTCGCTGGCCTCCAACTACAACCACCTGCCGCGGCCCGGCGTGGTGGCGGTGCGGGACGGCTCGGGCCGCGAGATCGTGCGCCGCGAGACACTGGACGACCTGCTCTCGCTGGACGTCGGATGAGCGCGCCCGGTGCCAAGTGCCCGGTCCTGCGTGTCGCCCTGCTCGGCTGCGGTGTGGTCGGCTCGCAGGTGGCACGGCTGCTCGGGGAGCAGTCCGCTGACCTCGCGGTGCGGGCGGGGGCCCGGCTCGAACTGGCCGGGATCGCGGTGCGCCGGCTCTCCCATCCCCGGCCGGGGATCGATTCCTCGCTCCTCACCGTCGACGCGATGGCGCTGGCCGCGCGGCCCGACGTCGACATCGTGGTGGAGGTGATCGGCGGCATCGAGCCCGCCAGGTCACTGCTGCTCACCGCGATGAAGACCGGCAAGTCCGTGGTGACCGCCAACAAGGCGCTGCTCGCCGAGCAGGGCGAGGAGATCCACGCGGCCTCCCGCGCCTTCGGCGCTGACCTGTATTACGAGGCGTCCGTCGCCGGGGCGATCCCGCTGCTGCGCCCGCTGCGCGAATCGCTGGCGGGCGACACCGTGCACCGGGTGCTCGGCATCGTCAACGGGACCACCAACTTCATCCTGGACCGGATGGACAGCTCTGGCGCCGACTTCGGCGAGTCGCTGGAGGAGGCGCAGGCGCTGGGGTACGCCGAGCCGGACCCGACCGCCGACGTGGAGGGGTTCGACGCGGCGGCCAAGGCAGCCATCCTGGCCGGGCTGGCCTTTCACACCAGGGTCACCGCGGCGGACGTGCACCGCGAGGGCATCACCGAGGTGACCGCGGCGGACGTCGCATCGGCCCGCGTGCTGGGCCGGATCGTCAAGCTGCTGGCCATCTGCGAACGTTCCGATGGCGGTGTCGCGGTGCGTGTGCACCCGGCGATGATCCCGCGCAGTCACCCGCTCGCCGCTGTCGGCGGCGCCTACAACGCGGTGTTCGTCGAGGCCCAGTCCGCGGGCAGGCTGATGTTCTACGGCCCCGGGGCCGGTGGCACGCCGACGGCCAGCGCCGTGCTCGGCGACATCGTCGCGGTCGCGCGGAACCGGCTGGCGGGCACCCGCGGACCGGAACTTTCCACCTACGCCGAGCTGCCGGTGCTGCCCATGGGCGATACGCTGACCAGGTACCACGTGTCCCTGGACGTGGCCGACCGTCCCGGCGTGCTCGCCCCGGTGGCCGAGGCGTTCGCCAGGCATGACGTCTCGATCCAGGCGGTACGGCAGACGAGCAGGGGCGACGAGGCGCTGCTCATCATCGTCACGCACGAAGCGCGAGACGCCGCGCTCGCCGCGACGGTGTCCGAGCTGAAGGCGCTGCCCGTCGTCCGGGCGGTCGCGAGCGTGATGCGCGTGGAAGGGGAGGAAGACCCGTCATGACTGGACCGCGCGCCGTGGCGGGCACCGGTGCACGCGCGCCGTGGCGCGGCGTCATCAATGAGTACCGCGACCGGCTGCCAGTGACGGCCGACATGCCGGTCGTCACCCTGCATGAGGGCGGGACGCCGCTGCTCCCGGCTCCGGTGCTCTCCGCCCGCACCGGGTGCGAGGTATACCTCAAGGTCGAGGGCGTCAACCCGACGGGCTCGTTCAAGGACCGCGGCATGACCGTGGCGATCACCCTCGCTGCCGCCGCGGGCGCGAAGGCGGTGATCTGCGCCTCGACGGGGAACACCAGCGCCAGCGCGGCCGCCTACGCGGCGCGGGCGGGGCTGACCTGCGCGGTCCTCGTGCCCAAGGGCAAGATCGCGATCGGGAAGCTCGCCCAGGCGCTGGTGCACGGTGCCAGGCTGCTGCAGGTGGACGGCTCGTTCGACGACTGCCTCGAGCTGGCGAGGAAGCTGGCCGTCGACTATCCGGTGGCGATCGTCAACTCGGTGAACCCGGACCGGCTGCAGGGACAGAAGACCGCGGCCTTCGAGATCGTGGACGCGCTCGGTGACGCCCCGGACGTGCACTGCCTGCCGGTCGGCAACGCGGGCAACATCGCCGCGTACTGGAAGGGGTACAGCGAGTACGCCGCTGCCGGGAACGCGTCGAAGCGGCCCCGCATGTTCGGCTTCCAGGCCAGCGGCGCGGCGCCGATCGTGACTGGCGCGCCAGTCAGCCACCCGCAGACGATCGCGACCGCGATCAGGATCGGGAACCCGGCCTCGTGGCACCTGGCCGTCGCGGCCCGCGACGAGTCGGGCGGCCTGATCGACAAGGTCACCGACAGGGAGATCCTCGCCGCCTACCGGATACTGGCCCGCGAGGAGGCCGTCTTCGGCGAGCTCGGGTCCGCGGCGAGCGTGGCGGGGCTGCTCGCCTCCTCCGCCAGCGGGGCGCTCCCGGTAGGCAGCCGGGTGGTCTGCACGATCACCGGCAACGGCCTCAAGGACCCGGACTGGGCGCTGTCCGGCGCCCCCGCGCCGACCACGGTGGCTGCGGACGCCGCCGCCGCGGCGGCGGCGCTCGGGCTGGGCTGAGTGCGCCCGGGTCAGCTGCCGGTGCTCGTGCGAGTGCCGGCGACGAGCGCGAACCTTGGGCCCGGCTTCGACGCGCTGGGGCTGGCGCTGAGCCTGCACGACGAGGTCGAGGCACGGGTAACCGCGTCGGGGATGTCGATCGAGGTATCCGGGGAGGGCGCCGCGGACGTCGCGGACGCCGGGGAAAGGCACCTGGTGGTGCGCGCGATGCGCGCCGCGTTCGACTCCCTGGGCGGCGGCCAGCCGCCCGGCCTCGCGCTGCGCTGCGTCAACCGGATACCCCACGGGCGCGGCCTCGGGTCCTCGGCCGCGGCGATCGTCGCGGGGATCCTCGCCGCGCGGGCGCTAGCCGGTGCCGCGCCCGACCCGGACAGCGCGCTGCAGCTCGCGAACGAGCTCGAAGGGCATCCGGACAACGTGGCAGCGTGCCTGTACGGCGGTCTGACGATCGCCTGGCTCGCGGACGGGGTCCCCAGGGCTGTCCGGCTGCAGCCGGCCGCGCAGGTCACGCCGGTGGCGATCATCGCGCCCGCGCCGCTGTCCACCGAGGCGGCGCGGGGACTGCTCCCCGGGAACGTGCCGCACTCCGACGCGGCGCGGAACGCCGGCCGGGCCGCGCTCCTGGTCGCCGCCCTCACCGCATGGCCCGAGGCGCTGCTTGACGCCACCGATGACCGTCTGCACCAGGACTACCGGGCGCCGGCGATGCCCGCGACGCGCGAGCTCGTCGGGCGGCTGCGCGCGGCGGGACTGCCAGCCGTGTTCTCCGGTGCGGGCCCTTCCGTGCTGGCTTTCCTGACATCGGGCCACGGCCGGAACAGGCTGGATTCAATCGTGAAAGAAACGGGTATTGGATGGCTCATAAGCCCGCTAGACGTCGAGCGACAGGGCGCCACTGCGGCACCGAGTGTCCCGAGCGCTTGGTGATGCTGGACAGTCCTCGCCTGGCCGCTTAAACCCTCTTTCCGCTACATGGATGACTGCGAAGGAATGCCGTGGGCGCTGTCGGTGTTAGGCTAGGTGAAGCATCGGCTGCCCCATCGCGGGGCGGGTGCTGGTCGTCCACACGTCACCTGGGGGGTAACGTATACCTGCCCAGGAAGTGGGCTTTCGGCTTCACCGCAGGGGAGCGTCTCGTTCCCCTGAGTGCTACCCCGTTCACATCTTCACGCCGGCGACCCCCGGTCACGGGACGCAGACACGGACAACGCGAGGTGCCGAGGTAGATGCCGAGCGTAGATGCGAGCGTAATCATGCACAATGAGCGGGTCTCGCGGGCGATGCGAATCGGAGTCTGGCGCAACCCAACCGGGGTCGAGAAGACGCCCAGGCGGCCGAGGATCATAATGGAAGGACCATTAGTGAGCGACACCACCGAACTCCTCAGCGGCGCGGCCCCCGCGTCCGAGGACTCCCCCGTCGGTCGAACTGCCGTCGGCTCCGCGGACGCCGCCGCGCCGCGATCCCCGGGCCGTGACGGCGGCGACCTTTCCAAGCTGCTTGTGCCCGATCTGCAGCGGATCGCACAGCAGCTCGGCATTTCCGGTACGGGGCGGATGCGGAAAGGGGATCTTGTCGCCGCGATCAAGGAGCGGCAGGGTGGCGGTCGCTCTGTTTCCCCCGGGGGACGACCCCCTGGGGACCCCCCGCACGGGGGGACTGCCCGTCCCCCCGCATCCCCCCTGGCCCCCGGGGCCCCCTTGGCCACGCGGGTCGCGTCTGCGGGAGCCGACGCGCCTCGCCCCCTGAATCAGGATGCTATGGAAGCAGACTCAGCCGTCCGGTCAGGCATCGGCGACGCTGCCCACAGTGGCGGCATCGGCGACGCGCCGCGGAGTACCAGTGCCGGCCCGGCCGGCATTGGCGAGGGCCAGGCGCACGCCGCCTCGGTCCAGCAGCCGGCACACAGCGTGCAGCCGGCTGGCACAGAGAACGGTTCTGACGCGCAGGGCCAGGACGCCAGGCGCGTTGACCGCCGCCGGAACGGGCGCCGCGACGACCAGGCGCCGGGTGCCCGGGACCAGCGCAGGGATGGCCGTGAGCCGGATCGCGTCGCCGCTGGCGGCGGGCGCGGCAATCAGAACAGCCAGAACAACCAGAACAGCCAGAACAACCAGAACGGCCAGAACGCGCAAGGCGCGGCCGGCCGTGACGACGATGAGGACGGGCAGGGCAGGCGGCGCGGCCGTGACCGGTTCCGCAACCGCAACCGCCGCCGCGGCGACCGCCAGGGCGGTGAGCCGGAGGCGGTCATCGCCGAGGACGACGTGCTGATCCCGATCGCGGGGATCCTGGACGTGCTCGAGAACTACGCGTTCGTGCGGACCACCGGCTACCTGCCGGGCCCGAACGACGTCTATGTCTCGCTTTCCCAGGTCCGCAAGCACGGGCTGCGCAAGGGCGACGTCATTGAGGGCGCGGTCCGCCAGCCCAGGGACGGCGAGCGGCGGGAAAAGTTCAACGCGCTTGTCCGCCTCGACAAGGTGAACGGCCTGGACCCGGAGCAGTCAGCGTCCCGGCCTGAGTTCGCCAAGCTGGTCCCGCTCTACCCGCAGCAGCGGCTGCGCCTCGAGACCGACCCCGGCAACCTGGTGACCCGCATCATCGACTTGATCTGCCCGATCGGCAAGGGCCAGCGCGGCCTGATCGTCTCGCCGCCGAAGGCGGGCAAGACGATGATCCTGCAGGCGATCGCCAACGCGATCACCAAGAACAACCCGGAGTGCCACCTCATGGTCGTCCTCGTGGACGAGCGGCCCGAGGAAGTCACCGACATGCAGCGCACCGTCAAGGGCGAGGTGATCCACTCCACCTTCGACCACCCGGCCGACGACCA
>JASHXJ010000161.1 GCA_030043595.1 Trebonia sp. | reverse complement strand
CTGCGGGTTCTGATTGGCGATCGGCACGTCGGCCAGCCAGCCCCTGAGGATGGCCGCCGCGCGCGCCCGGTACGCGGCGGCGTCGCTGCCGCCCGCCAGGTACGCCTCGACCAGGGCCTCGATCCAGGTGCCCGTCTGGAAGTCGAGCACCCAGGTCGGGTCGTCGTACGGGTCCATGAACCAGTCGATGTCGCCGTCCCTGCCGGGGTCGATGGTGACGGCCCTGAACGGCGCGATCGTCAGCCGCCCGGCCATGATCTCGGCGGCGGTGCCCCGGGGGAACGCCGGCAGCGGCCCGCACGCCCGGGCGTCCGCCGGATCCGGCCGGATGGCCGTGCTGGCCGTGACGGCCAGCACGGCCGCATTCCCCATCCCGGGACTTCCCGCGGCGACCGCCGCGACAAGGGTGACCACCACACCAGCCAGGGCGACCCGCGACCAGATGCGACGCATCCCGTCATTGTCTCGCCACACCGGATTGCGGCTCACAGGAACCGCCGGCGCCCCGCAAGGCACATGAAGGCGCTCCCGCCACGGGCCACGCCCCCGGCCTTCAGCCAGTCATCTCACATTCTGAGACGCGCGCGCTTCTTTGTATGCGTTCCGCACGACATATCGGACAAAACGACGCCGAAAATGGTCGGCACGCATACAAAGACAACAGGAGTGACTGCCGTGGCAGCTAACCCGGATCGACGACGAGAACCTTGCCCTTGACATGGCGCCGCAGTTCGGCGCTGGCGCTCTCGTCCATGAGGGCGGCGAGCCCGTGGTGGGTGCCGGCGCCCACGACGATCGTCGTCGCGCCGACCTCGTTCGCGTAGTCCGCGACCAGCCTGCCAGCCGTTCCGTGGCCGGCGGCGTGCAGCAGCACGTGCCCTTCGGCCGGGATGCTGCTGGCGGCCAGCCGGTTCAGATGGTCGCGGACCACGGCGCGCGCCGTCTCGAGCGCCTCGGCGTCCGTGCCGCCGTCCCCGGCGGTCGCGCCCTCCTGCGCGTGGACGACGTAGACTGCCCGGCCGCCGTCCGCCGCGAGCCTGGCGGCGGTCTCGGTGACCAGGGCGGCAATGGGGGAGTTGTCGATGGCCGCGAGGATCGCGCCCGCGGCGTGCCCGTTGGCCAGGGCCGGCGCGCGCTCGGGCGGTGCCGTGGCGGTGGCCAGGACGGCCTCGGCCTGCACGCGCTCGGCCTCGCCGAGCAGCCGGTGGCCGGTGGCCAGGATGCCGATGCCCACCGCGATGGCCCCGGCGGCGATGAAGAACGGCACGTGGATGTTCAGGTCGACGACGAGCCGGCCGGCGGCGTAGGGGGCGAGGCCGCCGCCGATGAACCGGACGAAGCTGTAGGCGGCGGACGCGACGGGCCGCTCGACCGCAGACACGGTCATGACCGCCTGGGTCGTGACCGTGTTGTTGACTCCGCAGACGATCCCGGACGCGATCGTGAGCACGATGAGCACGGGCTTGTCGAGCGTCCAGATCGCGATGCCCAAGACGATGAGCGCGAACGCGAAGAGGTTGGCGTACATCGTCCTGGCGATGCCGAACCGGTCTTGCAGCCACGGCGCGCCGAAGACGGCGAACAGGGCGACGCAGATGCCCCAGCCGCAGAAGACAAGGCCGAGCCTGATCGGGCTCAGCGCCATCGGGAACGGGGCGTAGCCGAGGACGGTGAAGAAGCCCCAGTTGTAGCACAGCGCGGTCAGCGCCATGGTCAGCAGCCCGCGGTGCCGCAGCGCCCTGACCGGCGCGGAAAGGCTCGTCGTCTGTGCGGGCCTGGGCGTGGGCTCGACGAGCACCACGGTGGCGATCAGCGCGATCGCCATGAGCACCGACACGCCGTAGAACGGACCGCGCCAGCTGATCTCGCCGAGCGTCCCGCCAAGGAGCGGCCCGACGGCGATGCCCAGGCCGAGCGCGGTCTCGTAGAGCACGATGGCGCCGGCGAAGCCGCCGCTGGCGGAGGCCACGATGACGGCCAGCGAGGTGGCGATGAACAGCGCGTTCCCGACGCCCCAGCCCGCGCGGAACCCGATGATGTCGCCCACGGAGTGCGCGGCGCCCGCCAGCCCGGCGAAGACCACGATCAGCACCAGCCCGCTGATCAGCGTCCGCTTGGCGCCGATCCGGCTGGACACCCAGTTGGTGATCAGCATCGCGACCGCGGTGACCACGAGGTAGCTGGTGAACAGCAGCGTGACCTCGCTGGGTGAGGCGTGCAGCTGGTTGGAGATCGCGGGCAGGATCGGGTCGACCAGGCCGATGCCCATGAACGACACGACGCAGGCGAACGCGACGGCGAAGACGGCTTTCGGCTGCTTGAAGGGGCTCGCCGCCGAGCCCGGGTGGGCGCCGCTCATCGGGATCCTGCTCCGTCCTGAAATCACGAGGTGCCGGGCGGACCCGGCCGCTGCCGTCCCGGGGGAGGGGAACGGGCGTTAGGCGGGCACCGGTTCGTCGCGGCGGGCGCTGGCGAGGGCGCCGAGCGCGGGCAGCGCCGCGGCCAGTGCGGCGCGGTGTTCCGGGCTGAGCTGGGCGACGACGCCCGCGAGAAGCTCGGCGCGCATGGCCCGGCGCCGTGCCAGCGTCGCCTGGCCCTCCTCGGTGATGCGCACCCGGACGACGCGTCCGTCCGCGGCGTCCGCTTCGCGGCTCACCAGCCCCGCGTCGGCGAGCCGGGTGATCAGCTGCGTCATCGCCGGCTGGGTGACACCCTCGCGGGCCGCCAGCTGGGTGAGCCGGCTTGGTCCCGAGCGCTGGAGCGTCGCCAGCGTGGCGGCCGCGGTCATGGAGAGCTCGGCCGGCTGGATGAGCGACCGGAACAGCGCCACGACCCGCTCGAGGTCGATAGCGAGGTGCGCCGCGAGCTCCTCGCTGCCCATG
>JASHXJ010000160.1 GCA_030043595.1 Trebonia sp. | reverse complement strand
CGGGATCATCAGGTCCACCATCGTGGTCGACGGGTTCGTCGCTGGCCTGTGGAACGTGCGGCGCGCCGAAGACACTGCCACGCTCGTCGTCACCCCGTTCACCGGACTGAGCCGCCAGGCGGCCGCGGCACTGGCTGAGGAAGGCGCCGGGCTGCTCCGGTTCACCGCAGCCGACGCGGCCCGCCACGAGATTCGCTTCGAGCCGGCCGGCTGACTCAGGCGCAAAAAGAAGACCTAGGGCTGGTAAAACCCCAGGTCATCACGGGTGCGCCGCCAGGGACTCGAACCCCGAACCCGCGGATTAAGAGTCCGCTGCTCTGCCAGTTGAGCTAGCGGCGCTTGCAGAACGGTCAGATGTTAGCAGGGATCAGCCAGCCTTGCGAATCGTGCGCAGGACGCCAGTGACGGGCGCAGTGTCCAGCCGACGGCAGTGACGCGAATCCACCAGGTGGCCACCCAGTACCCGGGGTGCGGCATGCTTGGTGCCATGGCGGCACTGTCAGGCAACCCGTTGCCACCCCCGAGGGACGCGTCCCAGCCATACCGGGTGTGCTTCGTCTGCCTCGGCAACATCTGCCGGTCCCCGATGGCCGAGGCCGTGCTGCGCGCGAAAGCGGCCGCTGCCGGGCTGGACGGCAGGGTCGCCGTGGACAGCGCGGGCACGGGCGACTGGCACGTGGGGCAGCGCATGAACCCGGGGGCGAGGACGCAGCTGGCTAAGCGAGGCTACGACGGGGACGCCCACCGCGCGCGCCAGTTCGACGCGTCCTGGCTGGCGGGGCGCGACCTGGTTCTCGCCATGGACTCGAGCAACCTGGCCAGCCTGCGGCGCGTGGCCAGGGATGACCCGGACCACAGGGTCAGGCTGTTCGGCGAGGTCACGGGGCTAGGCGGCACCGACGTCCCCGACCCGTACGGTGGCGACCCCGGCGAGTTCGCCCGCGTGCTCGATCTGCTCGAATCCGGCATGACACGCCTGGTGTCCCAGTTGTCCGAGCTGCTTGGGATGCCGGCCGCGGAACGCTAGAAGGGACTGGACTGGGACTGCTCCTCGGGCTCGGCCGGTTCCTCGTCCTGCGCCGCACTCGCGTCGGGGGAAAGCGGCAGCCTGACCTGGAAGTCGGTGCCCTGGCCAGGCGCGGTGCGGACCGCGACCGTGCCGCCATGGGCGGCCACCAGCCCGGCGACGATGGCGAGCCCGAGTCCGGTTCCCCCAGAGGACCGGTTCCTGGCCTGGTCGGCCCGGTAGAAGCGCTCGAAGACGCGCCGGGCTTGCTCGGGTTTCATGCCCGGCCCGTCGTCCTCGACGTCGAGCACGACGGCCGGAACCGAGCCCGGAGCGGGCGCGCGCGCCGCCTGCGCGCCGCCGTCGGTCCCCGTCCCGCCAGCTGGCCCGTTGCCAGGCGGGATGAGCGTGCCCGAGGCGATCTTCACGCGCACCGCGGTGCCCGGCGGGGTGTGGGTGAGCGCGTTGTTCACCAGGTTCCCGATCACCTGCCGAAGCCTCGGCTCGTCGCCGTCCACGATGAACGCGGCGCCGGGCGCGACGATGAGGTCGACCGGCCGGTCCGGCGCCACCATCCGCGCGTCCTGCACCGCGTCCGCGGCTAGCTGCAGCAGGTCGACCGGGGCTGCGTCCAGCGGTCGCTGCTGGTCCAGCCGGGCGAGCTGCAGCAGGTCCTCGACGAGCAGGCCCATCCGGGAGGCTTCGGCCTCCAGGCGCCGCATGATCCGGTCGAGGTCCTCCGGAGCCAGGCCCTCGGCAGGCGAGTCGCCAGCGGGAAGGCCCTCGGGGGTCTGGGCCTCCGGTGAGTAACCGTTCGCCGTCTGCGCGGAGCCACGGTCCGTTCGGGAGAATGGGTGTTGATCTTCACGCACCCCGCCGCGCTGGCGGTAGTACTCGGCGAAACCGCGGATCGTCGTCAGCGGCGTGCGCAGCTCGTGGCTGGCGTCGGCGATGAACCGGCGCATCCGCTCCTCGGACTCGTGGGCGGCCTGCTCGGACTCCTGCTGGGCGTGGAACGCCCGCTCAATCTGGCTGAGCATCGCGTTCAGCGAGCGGCCGAGGCTGCCGATCTCGGTGCGCGGGTCGCGTTCGGGGATGCGGTGGTTCAGGTGGCCACGGGCGATCTGCCCGGCGGTCAGCTCGATGTCGTCGAGCGGCCGGAGGTTGGCCCGGACGACGGCGATCGCCACGATCGCGAGCACGACGACGATGGCCGCGCCGACGATCAGCTCTATGGTGATCAGCCGCTGAATCTCCGCGCCGACCGGGCCGAGGTCCACGGCCACGACGAGGATGCCCGTCTGCTGCGTGTTCGTGGACTGGTTCACGACCGGCAGCGCCTGCGCCATCACCCGCCATGCGTCGCCGCCGGACTGCGCGGGCACGGTGATCAGCACGCTGCCCCTGGAATTGGCCCAGTTGTCGCTGGTCGGCAGCAGCGGGAGCGACTGCGGGAGGCCGCTGGAGCTGCCCAGGCCCGGGAAGGAAGGCCCGGAGTTGCTGGCGACGAGCTGGCTTCCGGGCTGCTGCACCGCGGTGATCATGCCCGGCACCGTACGCACGGGGTAAGCGACGCCAAGCTGCGGAGCGCTGACGCTCCCGTCGACGGTCAGGCCGTCGAAGACCTGCTCCAGGCTGCTGTCGCGCTGGGTGTACAGATAGGAGCGCAGCACCACGACGCTGGCGATGCTGATCGCCACCAGCGCCAGCACTACCAGCGCGAGGACCGCCGTGATCAGCTTGGTCCGCAGCGGCGTCCGGTCGGACAGGTCCTTGAACGCCCGCCAGGGCGGCGCACTCCTGTGGCTCGCCGGCGCGTTCGCTCCCACCATGGCCGGCCGCCGCCTAAGACGACGGGAGCCGCAGCACGTAGCCGACGCCGCGCAGCGTATGGATCAGCCGGGGCTCCCTGGTGTCGATCTTGCGGCGCAGCACGGACACGTAGGACTCAACGATCCCCGTGTCGCCGCGGAAGTCGTAGTCCCACACGTGGTCCAGGATCTGCATCTTGGACAGCACGCGGTTGGCGTTGCTCATGAAATACCGCAGCAGCTTGAACTCGGTGGGGGAGAGCTGCACCTGGTCGCCGCCGCGCCAGACCTCGTGGCTCTCCTCGTCAAGCTCGAGGTCGGCGAACTTCAGCCGGGGCGTCGGCTCCACCCCGTCCCCGCGGGTGCGCCGCAGCACGGCCTTGATCCGCGCGATGACCTCTTCCAGGGAGAAGGGCTTGGTGACGTAATCGTCGCCGCCCAGGGTGAGGCCGCGGATCTTGTCGTCGGTGCCGTCGCGGGCGGTGAGGAAGACCACCGGGACCCGGGCGCCGCCGCCGCGCAGCCGCCGGATGACGTCGAACCCGTCCATGTCGGGAAGCATGACGTCGAGCACGATCAGGTCCGGACGGTGCCGCTGCGCCGCCTGCACCGCCTCGGTGCCGCCCGCGGCGGTGATCACCTCGAAGCCGGCGTAGCGCAGGCTCGCCGAGAGGAGCTCGAGGATGTTCGGCTCATCCTCCACGACCAGCAGCCTCGCGTCAGGCTGCGTCCGCGCCTCGCTGATCGGCATGTTCATGACGGGAATGATCGCCCACTTCGCTGAGAATAACCTGAAGGGTCACTGGAGATGACCTGTCGCCTTCCCTCAGGGTACGCTGCGCGCGGAGTATCCGGTCGCTCAGCGTCAGGGGAGCGGCGCATCCCGGAGTCAGGGCCAGCCAGCCGCTCAGGGGTAGCGGGGTCGCGGCCCCCGGTCAGCGCCCTCCATCAGGCGGCGGGTCGGCGCGCGTGACGCCAGCCAGTGCGCGATCGCTGCCGGGCGGGAGTCCACCCCCAGCTTGGAGTAGATGCGCCGGACGTGGTTCTTGACCGTCTTCTCGGCCAGGAACAGATGCGCGGCGATCTCGCCGTTGGTATGCCCGCCGGCGATCAGCGACATGACCTCCAGTTCGCGAGCCGAAAGCCCCTGGCGCGCCTGCGCACCCGCCGCCTCGGCGCCGTTCTCGCCGCCCCGCCCTGCGCTATGCCTGTTGAGTACGGTTGCCGCACCGCCTGGTCCGGGAACCTCGCCGCGGTTCATGAGACCTCCGGTTGAGCCAGCTCGTGCCGCCGCAGATCCGCCGAGTACACGCCGCCGCGGTGAAGCACTGTCCTGCCACGATGTCAAGACCTGCCCTTATAGGTACAGATACACCAAAACATGGCTGCTCAAACCGGTACTCACCCGATCTTCGTCCCGCTCAGCAGGTCGGCCGGAACGGGCTTGTCGTACTGCAGCGCGCTGAAGAGCGCGAGGGCCTCGGTCCTGTTCCACTGCACGGCGTCGCCCGCGTTGGGGGTGTAGTAGTTGGCGTTGGCGATCGGCACGGTACCGGTCAGCGGATCGCGCAGCGCGAGCGCCGCCTGGACCAGGTCGTACAGGTTCGTGCCCTTGTCGACGGAGATCGATCCGGCCGCGGTCGAGGAGAACGGCAGCGCGGTGAACGGGTTGAGGTACACACCGGGGCTGGTCGCCTTGTCAAGGAGCGCCTTCAGGAACGCCCTCTGGTCTTGCATACGCTGCAGGTCTTCGTCGGCGAATGAGTGCCTATCCCGAACGAAGGCGAGCGCCTCTGTGCCGTTCAGGTTCTGGCACCCGGCCTTGAGGTTGACGCCAGAGTCGGAGTCATGCAGCGGGGCCGGCAGGCAGATCCGCACGCCGCCGACTGTGTTGACGACGCTGACAAGCCCGCCGAACCCGATCCCCATGTAATGGTCGATGCGCAGCCCGGTGACCTCTTCCACGGTCTTGATGAGCAGCGCTGGCCCGCCGAAGGCGAGGGCCGCGTTGATCTTGTTCTCGCCGTACCCGGGGATCGGCACATACGAGTCCCTGGGGATGCTGATCAGCACCGGCCTGCCGCTGCCCATGTGCAGCAGCATCAGCGAGTCGGAGTCCGCCGTCCCGAGGTCGAATCCGACGTGCAGCTGGATGATCTGCTGCGTGGTAAGCCCCTTGCGGGTGTCGGAGCCGACGATCAGCCAGTTCTGCCCGTCGGACTGCCCGGCGAACGCGGGCAGCGTGACCGAGCGGTTCAGCTTGCCGTCCACCCAGAAGTACGAACCGACCAGCCCGGCGATCAGGACGACCACGAGCGCAGCCGCGATCAGCGCTATCCGCCGCCCGCGCCGGCCGGGCTGCCCCCAGAACCGCCACTGGCGCCCGCCGCGCCGCCGGGGCAGCCCCTTGCCGGGCGCACCCGGCCCACCCGGCCCACCC
>JASHXJ010000159.1 GCA_030043595.1 Trebonia sp. | reverse complement strand
CGTTCCGCGAGACGGAAGAGAAGATCACCACGCCAGCCATGAGCCGCATCGAAGCCGCAGATCCGCAGCGCTGCCTCGTCGGCCTTGAGCGTCGCTGTAAGGGCGAGGACCGGATCATGGAAAAGGTTGCCCGACAGATGGAGGCGCAGGCGGACCTGACGCCAGCCGAAGCCCTTGCATCGGTCAAGGACGCTATCCGGTACACCTTCCGGTATTCGGAGGATCACTACACCAAGGGCGTGAACGCGGACATCGACCGCCTCAAGGCAGCTGGGTTCGCACTGGTTGAACTTCGCAACTCGTGGGGAAGCGAGGAGTACAAAGGAATCAACAGCCGGTGGCAGGTCCCGGAGAATGGGCAGCTTTTTGAAGTCCAGTTCCATACCCAAGTCAGCTTCGAGGCCAAGCAGCTTACCCACCCGGCCTATGAACAGCTGCGGAATCCGTCGACCTCGAAGGCAGTGCGAGATCAGCTTGAGGCATTCCACCGCCGCGTGAACGCCTGTATCCCCGTTCCGCAAGGCGCGCTGACCTATCCTGACTACCCATAAGGGGACGCGATGCCGACGAAGATCACCTACTACGCGATCGTCAATGAGTTCAGCACTCGGGAACGGCCGGGGGGCGTCATTCGTCGCGTGCACGATGATGAGGGGCAGGAAGACCAGGCTTTCACCCGCAACTTGACGTGGGAGCATTCGCCGCTGCTGTACGCCTACGAGCGCGGGAACTTGGACAACAAGTTCTTCGAGATCAGCGAGGTCGAGGCGGATCAGATCGTCGAGCGGATCCGGCGGACTGTCACCGGGAAGGGCTGACGCCCGGGGGTCTTCTCAGACCAGGTAGCGATGCGGTTCCTTGCGATAAGTCAGGCCGGATGGGGTCCGCCAGGTGAAGCAGCCCTGGGCGTCCTGGGTGAGCTGCCAGCCGGGGAGCTGCTTCAGCTGGTGGTGCGCCCGGCAGACCGCGCCGAGATCGCAGGAACACGTCCGTCCGCCGCGGTGGTAGGGGACCGTATGGTCCTGATCGCAGCGGGTGGCCGGCTGACGGCAGACGGGGTTGCGGCAGGTCCGGTCCCTCGTGTTCAGCCAGCGGCGGAGCCGGTCAGGAACCCGGTAGCCGGGCACCTCCATCGTGTGGGCGCAACCGCCAGCGGCCGTGTCCCCGGCCGCCCGGGCCGCTGCCTCAGCGGCGGCGAGGTTCGCGGCCGGGATCGACGTGGCCAGCAGGTCGGCCAGCTTCCCGAAGTTCGGGCGGTCCAGCACCTGGGCGATCCAGTCGCGGGCTTGCCCGTCGTCGCCGAACGCGGCCGCTACTGTCTGCTGGATGGTCAGGGTGACCTCGCTGATCAGACCGGGCGACCCGGCTCCTCCGCCGCCGCGGCGAGTGCGCAAGGTGGTGATCGCGACCGCGTGGCCTTCATCGTCAGTGACGATCAGCCGCCAGGTGCAGCCCGGGTCAGCTGCCGCGGCCACGGCCAGCTCGCGGGCCTGTGCCGGAGTGACCGGGCCGATCCATGACAGTTCACCGGGCTCCGGGCCGATCCCGATGACGGTCCGCCACGCGACCGTAAGCCGGATCCGGCCTGGGTCCTTCGGCCGCAGCCATGCTGGCAGGCCCGCGCATCCAGGTGCCGCCACGCCTGCCTGCACCGGGATTAACGGCCATGCCATCTGGATCCCTGCATCGGCAGGCGGGTCGCCTGGGCTGGCACGATCAGGGTCAAAGCTGGCCGATTCGCTTAGCTCGTCCGCCTCATCGGATCCGAAGTCCGCGTCGTCCCCGAAGTCCGTCTCTGGATCGCCGGGCCCGGGTTCCGGTCCGGCATCCGGTGCCGGATCCGCCGGGTCAGGGCCGTGTCCGTGTGCCCCGGTGAGCCAGTCCGCGGGCCAGCCTGCGTCCCATGGGTCGTCCCCAGGGCCAGGGCCTTGCGGGCCGGCAGATGGACCTTGACCAGCAGGGCCACCCCAGGCGGGCGCAGGGATCTGCGGGAGAGTGCCAAGCAGCAGGCCGGTGGCAATCTTCGCCTCGAGCAGCGCCATCGGATCGGTCATCCCCGCGGCTCGCGCCGCTCGCGCGATCGACTTCACCCGGGCCTTCGCGGCTGCTCCCAGGTGGGCGGGCATCTGTTCGATCGCGGCTGTCGCGGTCTGGTCGTCGTTGCCGTACAGGGCGAACCGCGCCTTCCGCGCTGCTTGCTTGCTGCGTCGCTCGGCCGCGTCCGGGTCGACCTTGATGACAGCCTGGCGGGCCTTGACCCTGAGGTCCCCGGTGGTCATCGTCCCCAGCACCGGCGCCAGCAGCGCGTCCACCTTCCCGGCATCCTCATCCGACAGGAACTGCGTCGCCTCCGCGAGGACCCGCACGCGGGCCAGGTCGGCCCGGCCCGCGTCCAGCTCGCCGAACGCCCTCGGTAGCCGCCTGGACAGGTCCGCCGCCAGCTCGGCCTGGGCATGCGCCGAGTACTCGGTCACGGTCAGCGCAAACGCGATCTCCGACACCGCCTCCCGCGAGACCACCACGGCCGGCATTACCCGCTCCGGCGCCTCGGTCTCGCCCGGCTTCCCCGCCACGGCGCCGTCCAGGTACTCCCGCCTCGTCTCCGCGCGGTCCGCACGGCGGTCCCACACCCTCGGCTTCCGGCGGCGCAGCAGCTCCTCGGTCGCCCGCAGCTCCCTGCCCGCCGCCCGCGAAGCCACCGCATGCCACCCCGCCAGCGAGTCCAGCAGCTGCTCGTCCGTCATCAGCGCGGGCTCACCGCCCGCCGCCAGCACGGCCGTCACCAGGTCCGGGAGGCCGCCTTCCGTCGCCACCGCCGTCCGCTGACCGCCTGAACCGGGGACACCGTCATCTGCCGTGGTCGCGTACAGCCGGGTCAGTTCCTCCGGCGTCAGCTCGTCGTCCTCCCAGTACTCAGGTTCCTCCTCCGCCTCCTCCAGGTCTTCAAGCCGCGCGTCCCAGGCGTGCTCAATGTCCATTGGTTGCCGCCTCCCGGTTCCCCACGTCTATGAACATGGTATCAGGTTATACTCGAATATGCAACTTAAAGGCGAATATTTGTTCAAGAGACAGGAGGAGAGTCAGGGGCTGCCGAGCACCGTCCCGAGCTGGGAAATGGCACGTTCGGCGGCACGGGGATGGCGTCGGCTATCAGGACGCGGTGGGCCGCCACCGGTGACCTGGGCAATGCCCGTGTCCATCGCCGGCGGTGGCGGCGCCGACAGGGGCGGAGGAGAGGGAGGCGCCGGTCACAGGCCGACTTTCAGGTTGTAGACCCGGCAGGCGTTGCCGGCCAGGACCAGGGCGGCGGTCGCCTCGTCCGGGCACTGCGCCGCCACGGCGCGCGCGTTCACGGCGATACCCGGGACGCCCGGCCAGTCGGTCGCGAAGATCATCCGGCGGGTGAGCCTGGCCCAGTTGTGCCGGGCGTAGTACTCCCGCAGACGCGACGGCGGCAGGCCGGACAGCTCGATCCAGACCCGCTCGCTGGACAGGGCAAGGAATGCCGCCGTGTCGTACCACCAGCCGCGGCCACCGTGCGCGAGCACGACGTTCAGCTGACGGAAGTCGCGAAGCACGTCGTCGAGCAGCACCGGGTCCGCGAACTTGTTGGACGACCCGGGGAAAACGGACGTCCCGCAGTGCACGACGAGCGGGATTCCCGCCGCCTGGCAGACCTCGTAAGCCGGGTACATCACGGGATCGTTCGCGGCGAACCCGGCGTGCACGGGATGGATCTTGAGCGCGATCGCCCCCAGGTCAAGCTGCCGGCGCAGTTCGTCGGCGACCGGGTAGTGCACATGCGGGTTCACGTTGGCGATGACCTTGATCCGGTCCGGGTTGGCCGCTGCGATCGGCAGCATGTCCTCGATCACCTGCATGCCGGTGACCTTCGGGCTGTACTCAGCGAGCAGCAGCGCGACGTCCACGCCCTCGGCGGCGAGGTAGGCGTCGAACGCGGCCGGAACGATCGTGCCGTCGCCGTCGTAGACCCGGGCCATCGCATCGCGATTGCCGAAGCCTTGCGCCCACACCGTCCAGGCTGGTTTCAGCGAGGCCATCCGCGCGGGGTGCAGATGGACGTCGATGAGCGGGAGCCCGTCGATCACGGGTGTGCCTCGGCCGGGCCAGTCGGCGGTTCCGGTCGCAGCACCGAGGCGGCCATCTTGCGCAGTTCGACCCGGCGCACCTTCCCGGTCGCGGTGGTCGGGAAGCCGTCCGTGAACACGACCGCGCGCGGCCGCTTGAACGACGGCAGCCCATCGCGGCAGAACTCGATCAGCTCCGCCTCGGTGGCCTGCTGGCCGGCGGCCAGCACGACGTAGGCGACCGGCTTTTCGAGGCCGTCCGCGTCGGCCGCGCCGACCACGACGGCCTGAGCCACGGACTGATGCGCCAGCAGCCGGGCCTCGACCTCCATCGGAGACACCCAGATGCCGCTGGCCTTGATCATGTCCCCGGTACGGCCCAGGCAGGCGTAATACCCGTCGGCGTCCCGCACGTACGTGTCACCGGTGCGCAGCCACTCGCCCTGGAACACCAGCCGCGACGCCGCATACCGCGACCAGTAGCCGGTCGCCGCCGAGTCGCCGCGCACGAACAGCGTGGCCGGCGTGCCTGGCTCGGTGACCTCAGCGCCGGTGTCCTCGTCGATCAGCTTGAGGTGATAGCCCGGGACAGCCACGCCGGTGGTGCCGGCCCTGACTTCCCCCGGCCGGTTAGACAGGAAGATGTGCAGCATCTCTGTCATGCCGATGCCGTCGAGGACGTCGATGCCGAAGTGCCCGGTCCACCTCTCGTACAGCTGCGCGGGCAGCGCCTCCCCCGCCGAGGCTGCCAGCCGGACCCCAGCGAGCGCGTCGGACGGCATCCCGGCGCGGAGCATGTTCGCGAAGAACGTCGGGCCCGCGAAGAACAGCGTGGCGCCGTACTTAACGGCCGCTTCCGCCATGACGTCCGGCCGCGACGGCACGGGGTTCAGGATGGACGCGGCGCCAGCGGACATCGGGAACAGCAGCGAGTTGCCGAGCCCGTAGGCGAAGAACGCCTTTGCCGCGGACAGGCACCGGTCGTCCGGCTGGATGCCGAGCACCCGCGCGCCGTACGTCTCGCACACCACCTGGACCGACGCGTGCCGGTGCATCGCGGCCTTCGGCGTGCCGGTTGTGCCGGAGGTGTAGAGCCAGAACGCGGGCGAGTCCCCCGACGTGTCGTACACGGACTCGTCGGGGTCGAACGCGGCCAGGTCGTCGAGCAGGTGAACTGGCCGGGTACTGGCGGAAAGCGGTGAATCCGCCAGTATCCCGGCCAGTTCTGACGCCTCCGCGGCGGCCGACTCCGCCGCGGAGGCGAACTCATGGGTGATCGCGAGGAACCGTGCGCGGGAGTCGCGCAAGAGCTCGGCGATGCCGGTCGCGTTCAGCATCGTCGAGACCGGGACTGGGACCGCGCCTACCCGCATCGCGGCGAGGTAAACGACGGCGAATTGCGGCGAGTCGGCCATCACCATCAGCAGCCGCTGCTCCGGCTGCAGGCCGACCGCGCGGAGCCCGGCCGCGGTGCGGCAGACCCGGTCGTGCAGTTCCGCGTAGGTGACCTCGCCGGCCGGACCGGTCAGCGCGGTTCGCTGCCCGTCCCCGGCGGCCAGCCGCCGGTCGAGCAGGTACTCACATACGTTGAACAGCTGCGTCATCGCCGCCGCCTTCGGATGAGCGGGAGGGGTGGATGGTGGTTGTCTTCGATGAGCCGGAGGGTGGTGGTGGTTGTTTTCGGATGAGCGGGAGGGGTTTACGAGAGATGCACGTAGTCGTAGTCGAAGGGCTTGCCGTTGATGCCGTTGCGGGGCGGTGCTAGCCATGCGGCGATCCTGCCCCGTTCGTAGACCGGGCGCATCAGCGACCGGACGAATGTCTTGTCGGTGCCGGTCGGCAGCCACTGTCCCTTACGCTGCTCCCACTCCGCGGCGGACAGCCTCTCGCCGCCAGGCGAGACCTCGATGCCAGCGAACGCGCCGACCTTCCGGTTGAACGCCACGTGCGGCAGCGCCAGCCGGTGCGGCAAGCCGGCCCCGGAAAGGATCCGGTTCCACCGCTTGACCCCGCCCTCGCAGTCGGCGATGTACTCGCGGCGCAGGTCGGTGTTGAGCCCGGTCAGCGCGGCGACCTCGGTAGCGCCGATCTCCCCGTCGACGAGCGCGTCCACCATGATCGAGTCGTCGGTGAGCAGGTGGTCGTCCTTGCGCCGCTCCTCCAGCCAGCGGCCCTTGAGCCCGGCGGTGTAGTAGTTGGCGACGTTCGTCGAGGTCTCCCCGCCGAACAGGTCGAGGGACACGCTGTAGTGGAAGTTCAGGTACTTCTGGATGACCGGCAGCGGGATCACCCCGAGCGCCGCCACGTCGTCGGTGTCGTTTTCCACCATGACCTGCGCGGTCCGCTCGACTGCCCGGTCCACGCCTGTGGTGCCCACGAACATGTGGTGCGCCTCTTCCTTGAGCATGAACTCGCAGGTCCGCGACAGCGGGTCGAACGCGCTTTCCTTGAGCGTACCGAGCTGGTACTTGCCGTCCCTGTCGGTGAAGTAGGTGAACATGAAGAACGACAGCCAGTCCGGCGTCTCCTCGTTGAACGCGCCGAGGATCCGCGGCGCGTCCACGCTGCCTGAGTTGCGGTGCAGCAGCTCCTCGGCCTCCTCGCGGCCCTCCCGGCCGAAGTAGGCGTGCAGCAGGTACACCATCGCCCACAGGTGGCGGCCCTCCTCCACGTTGACCTGGAAGAGGTTGCGCAGGTCATACAGGGACGGAGCGGTCGCGCCGAGATTGCGCTGCTGTTCGACCGACGCCGGCTCGGTGTCCCCCTGGATGACGATGAGCCGCTGCAGCTCGGCGCGGTACTCCCCTGGCACCTTCTGCCAGGCCGGCTCCCCCTTGTGCGCGCCGAACGCGATCCGCCGGTCCTGGTTCTGCTCGGCGAGGAAGACTCCCCACCGGTAATCCTTCAT
>JASHXJ010000158.1 GCA_030043595.1 Trebonia sp. | reverse complement strand
CACGGTGAAGTCCGGCTGGGTGTCCAGCAGCGCGGCGAACCCGGCCCGCACGACCTCGTGGTCGTCGGCGACCACGATGCCGATCATGAGACCTCCGGTTTCGCCGGCAGAACCGCCTCGACGAAGAACCCGCCGCCGGGCGCCGCGCCAGTGCGCAGCGTCCCGCCGACCGTGGCGACGCGCTCGCGCATGCCGAGCAGCCCATGGCCGCCTTCGGCGGCCGACTGCGGGGGGTCCCCAGGGTCTGCGGGACCCGGGCCGTTGTCGCGAATTCTCAGCTGCAGCGTGTCGTCGGCGTAGCGCACCTCCACGTCCACGGCGGCGCCGGGAGCGTGCCGCCGGGCGTTGCTGAGCGCCTCCTGCACGATCCGGTACGCGGCCAGCTCGACGCCGGGGTCGAACTCGGCGACCGGCCCCGACACGATCAGCCGGGTGCTGGCCGCCGACGCCGTCCGCGCCCCGTCGATCAGCTCGGTGAGCTGCGGCAGGCCAGGCTGCGGATGACGGTCGGCGACCGTCGCGTCGGCGTCCTCGCGAAGCACGCCGAGCAGCCGCCGCATCTCGGTCAGCCCGGCCCGCGCGGTGTCGCCGATCTGCATGAACCGCTGCGCGCCCGCGGCGGGCAGTCCCGGCGTGGTCAGCCGCGCCGTCTCAGCCTGCACCGCGATCATCGAGATGTGGTGCGCCACCACGTCGTGCAGCTGGCGGGCGATGCGCGCGCGCTCGCCGCGCGCGGTGTGCTCGGTCAGCGTCTCGGCGAGCACTTCGGCCGCGGCGTGCTGCACGCGCGCCGCACGCCGTGCCCGCACCGCGATCCCGGTCCCCGCCGCCGCCGGAACGAGCGCCGCGAGCAGCACGGTGGCCACGCTCCCGTGGCTGGCGAGCGCCAGCACGAGGAACGGAGCGGCGAGCGTCATGGCCAGGTACTGCGCGCGCTCGACGTCACGCGCCCGGGTCATCGTGTCCGTCCCCCCGGCCAGCCGGTAGACCGCGATGACCTCCGCGATCACCGCCGCGGCAGTCAGCTCGCCAAACGCGGCCAGCGCGAGCACGCTGGCCGCGGTGATCGCGACGGCCGCCGCGACCGGCCGCAGGAAGATCAGCGGGACCGCGCACAGCAGCGCGAGCAGGCACAGCAGCATGGCGTACAGGACGGCCTGGCCGGCCTGGCCCTGGCCGAGCGTGATCGCCTGCCCGATCGCCTGGCCGACGGCGGCCAGCGCGAGCACGCCGCCGGCCAGCGCTGGCGCATACCGGGCGGACATGATCGGCGTGAGCCGCTGCGGACCCATGCAGTCATTGTCCCCGCTGGACAGCCCGGCCGCGTCACCCGAACCTGGCATCAGCAGGTAGCTCCTGAGGGGGACCTGCGGCTCGTTCGGTGCCACCGGGACAGTACCGCCGAAGACCGCTCCCCGGAGTGACGACCGCGACCGGGCGCGGACCCTAGCCTTTCCACCCATGGAAGCAACGATTGCGGTGGACGGGCTGCGCAAGCGGTTCGGTTCCGCGCAAGCGCTGGACGGGGTGACGTTCTCCGTGCAGCCCGGCCAGGTGACCGGTTTCGTCGGGCCGAACGGTGCCGGCAAGTCCACCACGATGCGCATCATCCTCGGCCTGGACGCGGCCGACGCGGGCACGGCGCTCATCGGCGGCCAGCCTTATCGCAAGCTGCGGCACCCGCTCAGCGTCGTCGGCGCGCTGCTCGACGCCGGCGCGCTGCAGCCGAGCCGCCGCGCCCGCAACCACCTGCTGTGGCTGGCGCACTCCCAGGGCCTTGGCGCCAAGCGGGTCGACGAGGTGATCGCGCAGGCGGGCCTTGAGTCCGTCGCCAGGCGCAAGGCCGGCGGCTACTCACTCGGCATGCGCCAGCGGCTGGGCATCGCCGCCGCGCTGCTCGGCGACCCGCCGGCGCTGATGATGGACGAGCCGTTCAACGGCATGGACCCCGAGGGCATCGTCTGGATGCGCGGGTTCCTCCGCCAGCTTGCCGCGGAAGGCCGTGCCGTGCTCGTCTCCAGCCACCTGATGAGCGAGCTGCAGGACGCCGCCGACCACCTGGTCGTGATCGGCCGCGGGCGGGTCATCGCGGACACCAGCGTGGCAGCCCTCATCAAGGCCGCGTCCGGGGACCGGGTGGAGCTGCGCACGGCCGCACGGACCGCAGCGACGACCGTCCTGGCGCACGCGGGGGCGACGGTCGCCGTCACCGGCCCGGACCTGCTCACGATCTCCGGCCTGCCGGCGGAAAAGGTCGTCGCCGCGCTCACCGAGGCCGGCGTTCCGTTCGCCGAGGTGCGCGCCCATCGCGCGACCCTTGAAGAGGCGTACATGGAGCTGACCAGGGAAGCTGTGGAATTCCGTGCCGCTACGGAGGCGGCCTCGTGACCACCATTACGCCGTACCGGTCGGACCTGGCGCCTGGCCGCGACGGGTTCGCGCAGCTGCTGCACGCGGAGTGGACCAAGTTCCGCACGGTCCGCGGCTGGCTGATCGCCGTGATCATCGCGATCGGCGTGACGGCCGGGATCGGGGTGCTGTACGGCTCGGTGACCACGATCTCCTGCGCGGTCAACAACGGCAAGTGGCAGTACGGCGAGGCCTGCATGGCGCCCCTGCCGCCGACCGGGCCGGGCGGTCAGCCCGTGATCGACAGGTTCGAGTTCGTGCACCAGCCGCTGCCCGGCGACGGCAGCATCACCGTCCGCCTCACCTCGATGACCGGCCTTCTCCCTGGACCCAACGCGATGGAACCAGACTCGACAGGGCCAGGCCCGGCTCAGGGCCAGGGCCTTGGTCTCACCCAGCCCGGCCTCGAGCCGTGGGCCAAGGCCGGCATCATCATCACGCCCGGCCTCAGCCAGGGGTCGGCGTACGCGGCGGTGATGGTCGCTGCCGGCCACGGGGTGCGCATGCAGTGGAACTACACCGCGGACACCCCTGGCCTGCCCGGTGCCGTCAGTCCGGGGAACCCGCGCTGGCTGCGGCTGACCCGGGCCGGCGACGTGATCACGGGCTACGACTCCGCGGACGGCACTCACTGGGCGCAGGTCGCGACGATCACGCTGCCCGGCCTGCCGCGCGTGGTGCAGGCCGGGCTGTTCGCCACCTCCCCTGACGAGACCCGGGTCTCGCCTGCGTACGGGGGACGCAGCACGATCGACATCGGCCCCACCGAGGCCATCGCCGTCTTCGATCACGTCACGCTCTCCGGCTCCGGCGGCGCGTGGCGAGGCGATTACGTCGGGACGGTCCAGGCGGGAATCGGGGAGTATCACCAGGCAGCCGGCCAGTTCACGGTGACCGGGGCCGGCGACATCGCGCCGCGTCCTTACGAGCGCGCCGCGCAGCTTGGGTCCGCCGTCACCCTCTCGGACTACCTGCTGGGTACCTTCCTGGCGCTGATCGCGATCGCCGTGGTCGCCACCATGTTCATCACGGGTGAGTACCGGCGCGGCCTGATCCGCACCACGCTGACGGCGAGCCCGCGGCGCGGCCGGGTGCTTGCCGCGAAGGCGATCGTGATCGGCGCTGTCTCGTTCGCGGCCGGCGTGCTCGGCGCCGCCGCCGCGGTCCTCATCGGCGCGGCGATCCTCCGCCACCGCGACTACTACCAGTGGCCGGCGTCGTGGCCGACCGAAGTGCGCGTGATCATCGGCACGGGCCTGCTGCTCGCCGTGGCCGCCATCCTCACTCTCGCGATCGGCACGGTGCTTCGCCGCAGCGTGGCCACGGTCGCCGTCGTCCTCGTCACGATCGTGCTCCCGTACTTCGTGTCGGTGACCCCGATCGCGCCGGCCGTCGTGGGGGAGTGGCTGCTGCGGCTCACGCCGGCGGCGGGCTTCGCCATCCAGCAGCCGTATCCGGCGTACCCGCAGGTGACTGCCGACTACTCGCCAGTGTCCGGGTACTTCCCGCTCGCGGAGTGGAGCGGCTTCGTCGTGCTGTGCGCATGGGCCGTCCTCGCGCTGGCCGTGGCGGCCTACCTGCTGCGCCGGAGGGACGCGTGACGGCGGCCCCGGCCGCGGTCCTCGACAGGCCCGGCCACGCCGTCCGCGCCGCGGGCGCGGACCTGCGCGACGCGATGCACGCGGAATGGACCAAGCTGCGGACGCTGCCCAGCACGTTCTGGCTGCTG
>JASHXJ010000022.1 GCA_030043595.1 Trebonia sp. | reverse complement strand
CGAGCTTCGGTCGCTTCCGCGACTACCGCGACCGCGCCGACGCCTTCGCCCGCGCGATGCTCGCCTGCGCCCCCTGACGCGCACCAACCGGCCTGGACGACCGCGTTCTCGCGGCGCCCAGGCCTGTCAGGCGTGAACTAGACGCCGCTACGCCATGCTGCCCGCCGGCGCGACCGTCTCGGGGTGCCAGGTGGCCGTGCCGTTCTCCGCCCAGTAGAACCGCAGGCTGCTGCCTGCGCCGACGGCCGCGATGTTGACGCTGTCGCCGTTGGTGGTCATTGACGGCGCCGAGTAGGTCGTGTTCTTGCCCGCGACGGTCTCCGGGTGCCACGTCGTCGTGCCGTTCACCGCCCAGTAGAACCGCAGGCTGCTGCCTGCGCCCTGGGCCGCGATGTTGACGTCGTTGCCGTCGGTGGTCATCGACGGCGCCGAGTACGTCGTGTTCTTGCCCGCGACCGTCTCCGGGTGCCACGTCGTCGTGCCGTTCAGCGCCCAGTAGAACCGCAGGGTGTGGTTCGCGCCCTCGACGGCGATGATGACGCCGTCGCCATCGGTGGTCATGGACGGCGCGGAATACGTGGTGTTCGCGCCCGCGACCTGCTCCCGGGTCCAGACGGACGATCCATTCACGGCCCAGTAGAAGAGCAGGGTGTGGTCCGGGCCCTCGACGGCGATGTTGACGCTGTCGCCGTTGGTGATCATGGACGGCGCGGAGTACGTCGTGTTCGTGCCCGCGATCGTCTCCGGGTGCCAGGTGGTCGTGCCGTTCACCGCCCAGAAGAACCGCAGCCTGTTGCCCGCGCCCTTGGCCGCGATGTTGACGTCGTTGCCGTCGTTGGTCATGGACGGCGCCGAGTAGGTCGTGCTCGTGCCCGCGATCGTCTCCCGGTGCCACGTCGCTGTCCCGTTCACCGCCCAGAAGAAGCGCAGTGAATTGCTCGCGCCGTGGCCGGCGATGTTGACGTCGTTGCCGTCCGTGGTCATGGAAGGCTGAGAGGCGGCCCTGGCCGCAGTTATCGATCCCGCTGAGACCGTGATGACGGCCGCGACCGCGGTGATCATCAGCCAACGCATAGTTGTCCTGGCAGGACGGATTCGCGCCGACGCTGGATGCTTCCCCATGGAAACCTTCTCCTCGCCAATGAGATACAGGCCTGCACGGATTCTGAACGTTCTCTGCTCAGAAGCCAAGCGCTGAACCCGCGGACGCAATCCCGTTGCCAGCTGCCGGGGCTGCGTCAGGACCCCGGCTCCCAGCAACTGGGCGTCCCAGCGGATCCTCATGGCGCAGGCCACGAAGGGCACTAGTCGTCTTCGACGGTGATGCCCAGGTGCTGCGCGAGTAGCGGGGCGAGCGTCATGAGCTGCAAGGTGTCGATGCGGGTCCCGCGCAGCGAGCCGAAGCCAGCCCGGATCCCCGCCACGCGCGCGTCCCCCGCCGCGCCCCCGCCTGCACCCAGCACCGCGCCGCGCAGGTCAACGTCCGCGCACGACGACTTGGTGAAGTCGGCGCCGCGCACCGTGCAGCCAGGGAACCGTACGCGGGTTAGCCTGGCGCTGCCGAAATCGACGTCCTGCAGCACGCAGTTCTCGAATAGCACGTCGGTGAGCGCGCAATCGCGAAGGTTCACCGAGTCCAGCTTGCAGTCGCGGAACGTCACCCGGCGGGTCGTCAGCGCGAACGACTGCACGCCGGCCAGCACGCACCCGCTGAACCAGACGTCCGTCAGCGAGGACTCGGCCAGATCGAAGGCCACGAACCGCGACTCGGAAAACCACACCTGTGAAAGCCGCGCCCGTCGCATTCGCCCGCGCTCGAAGGTGACGCCGGTAAAGGCCGACTCCGCGAACCGGGACCCGCCCGCGGTGGCGTCAGCGAACGCCACGCCGTCGAAGCGGACCCGGTCGTAGTCGCCGTCCACCTCGAGCACGCCGTCGAACGGCTGGAGCAGCGGGGCGAAAGAAAGGTCCGCGAGGCTGCGAGCTGACTTCATGCTTGTCTTCCTAAACTAACGGTCATGACAGAGCGCACCGACTTCAACGGCAAGATCATCGCGGAGTTCCGGGACAACGGCGGCAAGGTGGGCGGTCCGTTCGCCGGCGCGGACATCCTGCTCCTGCACCATACCGGGGCACGCAGCGGGACACAGCGGGTCAGCCCGCTCGCCTATCAGCGGGTGGGGGAGAGCTTCGCCGTCTTCGCCTCGAAGGCTGGCGCCCCGGACAACCCCGCCTGGTTCCACAACCTGCTCGCCCACCCGGACACATCGGTCGAGATCGGGACCGAGACGATCGCCGTCACCGCGCGCGTGGCCGAGCCCGCCGAACGGGACGTCATCTGGGACAGGCAGAAGGAACGCGCCCCGCATTTCGCGCAATACGAGCAGAAAGCGGCGCCGCGCAAGATTCCCGTCGTCGTCCTCGATCCGGTTAAATAACCCTGAACGCTCCATCGACGTAGCGGGAGGTCGGCCCATGGGCCCTGACGATCCTGAGGTTCGTACGACTGCCGGCCGGATCCGCGGGAGCGTCGAGAACGGGGTGGCCGTCTTCCGCGGCGTCCCGTTCGCCAGGCCGCCGCTCGGCTCGCTCAGGTTCCAGGCGCCGGAGCCGCCGGAACCGTGGGACGGCGTCCGCGATGCGCACGCGTTCGGCCCGCAGGCGCCGCAGGCCTCGTTCCCCGGTGCACCGGGCGAGGCCGCGGGGCCGGACGCCGGCGAGTGGCTCACCGTGAACGTCTGGACGCCGGACCCGGCAGCGAAGGCGCTGCCGGTGATGGTCTGGATTCACGGCGGCGCGTACCTGTTCGGCTCCGCCGCCGATCCCGGTTTTGACGGAAGCAAGTTCGCGGCCGCCGGCGTGGTCTTCGTCTCCTGTAATTACCGGCTGGGGATGGAGGGGTTCGCGCAGATCCCCGGCGCGCCCGCCAACCGGGGCCTGCTCGACCTGGTGGCGGCCTTGCGCTGGGTGCGGGACAACGTCGAGCGGTTCGGCGGCCACCCGGCGAACGTGACCGTCTTCGGTGAGTCGGCGGGCGCCGGGGCGATCTCGGCGCTGCTCGGGATGGACGTGGCCAAGGGCCTGTTCCAGCGCGCGATCGCGCAGAGCGTCCCCGGGACGGTGTTCGCCCCTGACCTGGCCGCAGGCATCACGGACGCGATCGCGGCTGCGGCGGGGGTCGACCCGACCTACGAGGGGCTCAGCCAGGCGGACCCGATGCGCCTGGTCGATGCGCAGATGGCGGTCACCGGGCGGATGAAGCAGTTCCCGCAGTGGGGCGCGGTGCGGCTGACCGACACGCCGTTCTCCCCGGTCGTCGATGGCGAGGTGCTGCCGCGTGCGCCGTGGCGGGCCCTGCTGTCCGGCGCGGCGCGCGACGTTGAACTGCTCACCGGGCACAACCGGGACGAGTACCGGCTGTTCATCGCGATGTCCGGGCGGCTCGGCACGATCACTGACGAGGACGCGGCAACGGTGCTGGACAGCTTCGCGCCGACCCCGGACGGACCTGCCGGATACCGCAAGTCGTACCCTGAGGCGGACGCGGGGCGCCTTTTCGAGCTGGTCTTCTCGGACTGGCTGTTCCGGATGCCGACGCTGCACCTGGCGCAGGCGCACGCCGCCTCCGGCGGCAAGACCTTCCTGTACGAGCTGACGGCCGATGCGCCCGGCAGCGGCGGCATGTTCGGCGCCTGTCACGCGCTCGACGTGCCCCTGGTGTTCGGCGAGCCGGGCAGCCTCGGGCTGGCGCTGACCGGCGAACAGCCACCCGCCGAGTTCCTCGCGCTCGGCGACCTGATGCGCAGCGAGTGGCTCCGGTTCGCGGCCTCCGGGGACCCGGGCTGGCCGGTCTACGGAACCGAACGCCGCACGACCCGGGTCTACGACCTGCAGCCCGACGTCGGGCCATACCCCGAGGAGACGTCCAGGCACCTGTGGGAACGCCACCAGTTCGACGCCCTCGGCCTGAGCGACTTACCCCCCGGGTCACTCCTGGCTAACCGAGTAGCCGTCGCTGACTGGCCTGCGGGCGCCGGAACGAGGTAGGAGCCGAGGTGGGAGTCGAGGGCGCTGAGCCCGGCGTGGTCGGCGGGGACGGCACGGAAGCCGATGTACCCGTCCGGCCGCACCAGGATGGCTCCATCGCCCGCGAGCCCGGCCCGCCGGGGATCGCCAGGAGCGGCTTCGACGACGTCGGCCAGCCCGCTCCACCGCCGCCGCAGGTGCGCGACATCGGGCGCCGGCGCCGCGCCGAACAGCAGCACATGGTGCCGCGTCCCGCTCAGCGACGTGCGGTCGGGGTAGCGGTCACCCGGCGCCGGGGAGGTCAGCGGCGGCGGCCCGCCAGGCGCGAGGTACTCGCTGACAAGCGGGCTGCCCGAGTACGAGACGTCGAGCATCGACCGGGACCGCACAAGGCGCAGCATGTCCGCCGCCGGCGGCGGGGCGGGGAAGGATCGGTTCCGGGCGGCGTCGACAGACGTGCGGGCGAGCGAGTGCAGCCGGTCTGACACCTCAAGGACGTGCTGATCGGCCGCCAGCCGCTCCGCGGCGAAGCTCTCCACCAGGCCGGGCCGGCCACGACCGCGAAGCCGCAACGCGAGCTTCCAGGCCAGGTTGTGTCCGTCGTGCAGGCCTGAGTTCAGGCCCTCCCCGCCGAACGGGCTGGACAGGTGACCAGCGTCGCCCAGCAGGAACCGCCGGCTGTCGGCCAGCCGCGGCACGAGCCGGCGGTGCATGCGGAACACCCCCGCCCAGCCGATGTCATCGAGCGTGAGGAGCTCGGCCGGGATCCGCCGGCCCATCGCCGCGGCGACCGCCTCCCGCGAGGAGTCGCGCGCCAGCAGGTCCGCCTCGGTTTCTGAGAGCTCGCCCACGAAGGTGAGCCACCGCCCGTGCGGCAGCGGCGCCAGGTACACGGAGCCCTTGGGGGAGACCAGCAGCGCCGACCCGTCGCGCGGCAGGCCGCAGGATACGCGTACGTCGGCCGCAAGCCCCGAACCAGGGTAAGTGGAGCCCGCCAGCTCCTGCGCCATCGACTCCCGCGTCACGCTGTGCGCGCCGCCGGCTCCGATCACCCAGGCCGCCTCGACGCTGCGGACCGTCCCGTCGGCGTCCTCTAGCTCGGCCACGACAGAGTCCGGGCGCTCGGTCAGCGATACCACCGTGACCCCGCGCTCGACGCGGCCGCCAAGCTCGGCGAGGCGGTCGGCGAAGATCTCCTCGGTCTGCCACTGCGGCAGGCTGCACTGGAACTCCCAGGGGCAGCCCGCCCCCGCGAAGGCCAGCTCGGCCACGCACGCCAGATCCGCGTCGAAGACCCGCGCGTACCCCAGATGCTCAGACGACGAGAGCACCTGCTGCAGGAGACCCGCCTGCTGGAGGATCTCCAAGGTCGCCGGCTGCAGTGCGGTCGCCCTGGCCTGATGGTGCGGGCGGCGCGCACGTTCGACGAGACGGGCGTGCACCCCGTGGCGCGCTAGCTCCGCCGCGACGAACAGCCCGGACGGCCCGGCGCCAACAACAAGAACATCTGATTCCCCCGTGTCCCCCACAAGTAACTATTAGAACGCACCGCCTCAGCTTGTCGCCAGCCGGCGCAGCGCGCCGCGCACCACCTGCGGATCGGTGGTCTGCCAGAACGGCGGCAGCGAAGCGCGCAGGAAGTCCCCGTACCGCTTGGTGACCAGCCGCGGATCCAGGACAGCCACGACCCCCCGGTCGTCGACCGACCGAAGCAGCCGCCCGGCCCCCTGGGCGAGCAGCAGCGCCGCGTGCGACGTGGACACCTCCATGAAGCCGTTGCCGCCGCGCGCCTCTATCACTCGCGTCCTGGCGCTGGCCAGCGGGTCGTCCGGCCGCGGGAACGGGATCCTGTCGATGACGACGAGCCGCAGCGACGGTCCAGGGACGTCCACCCCCTGCCATAGCGACAGCGTGCCGAACAGGCACGTCGGCTCGTCTTCGGCGAACTCCTTCACCAGCTGCCCGGTCGAGTCGTCCCCCTGGCACAGCAGCGGGAACGCCACGACAGGTCGCAGGGCCTCGGCGGCCTGCCGCGCCGCCCGCATGGACGAGAACAGCCCCAGCGTACGCCCGCCCGCCGCCTCGATGAGCTCCGCGAGTTCCGTGAGGTACTCCGGGGCGAGCCCGTCCCGCCCCGGCGGGGGCAGGTGCCTGGCGACGTACAGGATCGCGCTGCGCCCGTGCGCGAACGGTGAGCCCACGTCGAGGCCGGTCCACTCGCTGCCCATCGATTCGGTGTCGAGCCCCCACTGCCGCGCGAGCGGCGCGAACGACCCGCCCAGGGTGAGCGTGGCCGAGGTAAGCACCACGGTCCGTTCTGAGAAGAGGTTTTCCGCCAGCACCTCCCCGACCTCGAGCGGGGCTACATGCAGCGTCGCGGGACGCGAGGTGTCCATGGGATCGTCAGGCCGTTCCAGCCAGACGACCTCGTCGCGCTCGTCGACCGGCAGGTCGAACGCGCGGATCATCCGGTCGGCGGTGGCCGTGATCTCGTCAAGCGCGACCAGTGCCGCCTGCGCACTGGCGGCCTTGTCCGGATCGCCGTCGCCGGCCCTGGCGAGACTGCGCACCTCGGCCGCGCACGCCTCGGCCGTGTCGTGGAGTACTCCCAGCGCCGCCGCGAGCGCCGGATCGAGCCGGTCCATGCGCCCCGCGGGCATGACCGTCAGCAGCGGCCCCAGCCTGTTGCCCGCCTCGGACAGCCGGGCGGTCTCCGCATCGCCGGCCTGCCGCCCGAGGCGCCGCAGCGCCGCCTCGACCCCGGTCGCGGAAAGCTCGCCGCTCGCCACCGACGTCACCCGGTCCACCAGCTCGTGCGCCTCATCGACAATGACCACGCGATGCTCGGGCAGGATCGCGCCATCGCCGAGCGCGTCGATCGCGAGCAGCGCGTGGTTGGTGACGACGACATCGGCATCCGCCGCTACTTTCCGTGCGCGCTCACTAAAACATTTCCATCCGAACGGACACCGCTGACTCCCGATGCACTCCATTGCTGTCACGGATACCTGGCGCCACGCCTGGTCGGGTACTCCGGGAACGAGCTCGTCCCTGTCCCCGGTGAACGTGGTGCGGGCCCACTCGTGCAGTCGGCGCACGTGCGCGCCTACCATGCTGCCCGTTTCGAACAGGGCCTCCTGGCCGGCTTCCGGTGCGGTGCTGAGCTTGTGCAGGCACACGTAGTTGGCGCGGCCCTTGAGGATCGCGAATTCCGGGGTGCGGCCGAGCGGGCCGCGGAGCGCGTCGGCCAGGCGGGGCAGGTCGCGGTCGACGAGCTGGCGCTGCAGCGCGATCGTGGCCGTGGACACGATGACCGGATCCTGGTCGCCGGTCGTGAGCAGCATCGCGGGTACCAGGTAGGCGAGCGACTTGCCAGTGCCCGTGCCGGCCTGGACCGCGAGATGCGTCCCGCCGGTCATCGCGGTCCAGACGGCTTGCGCCATGCGAGTCTGCCCGGGCCGCTCCGAGCCTCCTATCGCGGAGACCGCCGCAGCGAGAAGCTCCTGAATTCTGGAGTCACCGGTCGATCTGTCCGCCACGAGCGAGACGCTACCCTATGCACGTGCCGATTTACGCCCTGGACGATGACGAGCCGGACATCGACGAACTGGCCTACGTGGCCCCTGACGCGGTGGTCATCGGGCGGGTGAAGATCGGGCCTGAGGCGTCCGTGTGGCCGGGCGCGGTGCTGCGCGGCGACCACGGGATGATCACGGTGGGTGCCCGGACGTCGGTGCAGGACGGCACGATCGTGCACGTGAGCGTGCGCGCCCCCACGGTCATCGGTGCGGACTGCGTGATCGGGCACAACGCCCACCTGGAGGGCTGCGTGATCGAGGACGGGTGCCTGATCGGCTCCGGTTCGGTGACGCTGAACCGGGTCGTCGTCGGCGCGGGCTCGATCGTCGCCGCGGCCGCGCTGGTACCCGAGGGCTTCATCGTGCCGCCCGGCTCGCTGGTGGCGGGCGTGCCCGCGACCATCAAGCGCAGCGGCGTCGACACCAGCTGGACGCAGCGGGCGGTCAAGACCTACATCGAGACCGCCCGCCATCACCGCGCGGGACTGCGCCGCCTCGGCTAGACCCGGCTAGACCCGGGTTCCGCCGAGATGATTTACAGGCCGGTCAATTCACGTCCGCCGGCCCGCGGCCGGGGCCGGCTGCTGCTCGTCGCCGTCCTGGCCGTGGGCGAGCAGCCGCTCGAGCAGGTCTGCCTCAGCCTGGCCGAGCTCGTCAGTGATCGCCAGCTTCCGGCCGCGCTCGCGAGCCAGGTCCAGGTCGCGTTGCGTCTGCAGGAGCTGCTGCCGCAGCCGCACGTTTTCCGCGGTCAGGGTCGCGTGCCTGGTCCACGCCGTGGCGAGCTCTCGCTCCAGCGCCGCCACCGTCTGCTCCAGGTCGGTCGGGCTGGCCGCGAGCCGCCGGACCACCTGGATGAGCAGCCTGCGGGCGAGCTCCTCGTAGTCGAAACCGGGCAGGGCAGCCTCCGTCAGGGAGTCGGCGCCGCCTGTCATCGAGCCAGCGTGGACGCCGGCCGCTGGTGCAGCGGCAGGGCTATGCGTGCCGTTGGCGGCTGGCTGCCCGCCACCGCCCGGAGCGGTCCGCCCCGCGCGCTCCTGCCGAGCCGTCGCGGTGCCGGACATGGTGATCCGGTAGGTCCGCTTGCCGCGCACCTCGCGCGTGATCAGGCCGTCGCGTTCCATGCCGGAGAGCAGTTGCGCGAACGCGACGCTGGAACCCGGGTAACCCACTGCCTCGGCGAGCTTGGTGCTCGCCATGCCCCCGGGGTCGGCGATCTCGGCGACGGCAGCCAGATGAGCGATGATCTTGTCCCGGGTGCCGACAGCCCGCCGTCGGCCGGCGGTTCGTCTCGTGCCTGCGCGCGCCAATCTAGACCCTGCCATTGCGTCCCCCACTTTGGCTCTCCTAGCTATGCCAATCATGCTCGCTGACCCAGGGCTGGTCTCATGATAGTACTGGCTGACCTGCGCAGACCCTGGCTAGGGAGATGCTCTCACCGGACGGGGAATCCCGTGGTAAACGAGGTCCCCGAAGGCCGGAACGTTATCATTTCGAGCCTCAGATGATAGGCAGCCCGGGTAGATGGGTGGAAGGCGGCCTCTGGTGGGCCTGCCGCGCCTGTCCGCTGGGTGGCCCGGATCCGGCTACGATACGTTCCAGTGCGTGCTGTACCGCCGGATCCCGTAGCCTCGGCGTGACCGCGCGCGAGGTGACCCGTCCGTACGAACCCAGGGGCGACAGCGGCCATGTGCTCAGGTCTGGCTGGTGGCGGAGCCCGCCAGACGGCGGGCTAGGACACCGTGGACATCGACATCAGCCTCGACTACGGGCTCACGCTGCTCGCAGCGCTGATGATCGGCACCGGGTTCGTCCTGCAGCAGCACGCGGCCGAACGTGAGCCGCAGTCCCGTTTCCTCAGCTGGCGGCTGATGACGGACCTGGTGCGCACCCCGCGGTGGCTCGCCGGGATCGTCTGCATGGTGCTCGGCTACATCCTGGCGGCCTGGTCGATCGGCCACCTTGAGCTGTCGTTCGTCGAGCCATTGCTCGCCACTAACCTGATCTTCGCCCTGGTGCTCGCGGTCCCGCTGTCGCGCCGGTCGGTCAAGTTCTGGGAGGTGTTCGGCGCGGCGGTGCTGTGCACCGGGGTGGCGCTGCTGTCGTCGTCGAGGTCGGCGAAGCCGATCGGCCTGTCGTTCGGCTCGGTTTCGCACTGGCCGGCCGCCGCGGCGATCGCCGCCATCGCGTTCATCGCCGTGCAGGCGGGCCGCAGCCGGTCGAGCCGGACGAAGGCGATGCTGACCGGCGTCGGAGCCGGCCTGGTACTGGGCATCCAGGACGCGCTGACCAGGCAGACCCTGGAGATCCTGCAGTCCAACGGGATCAGCGGCATGTTCACCACCTGGGCGCCCTACGCACTGGCCGGCGCCGGCGTGACCGGGATCTGGCTGATGCAGAGCGCGTTCAACGCCGGGCCGCTGCAGGTATCGCTCCCGGCCATCTCCGCGGGCGAGCCGCTCGTGGGCATCCTGCTCGGCGTGATCGTATTCGGTGACCGCATCCAGGTCACCCCGGGGATGCTCGCGATCCAGGCAGGCGGGATCGCGGCCCTGGTCGTCGGCGTCATCATGGTGGGCCGCGCACCGGCGCTGTCGCAGCTGCGGTCCTGGACCCCGCCGGGCATTCCGCACGGCATTCCCGGCAGGCATCCCGGCCGCGGTGGCGAGGGGCATCAGGCGAGCGAGCAGTCGCACGGCGACGAGGCGGACAGCAGCCAGGAGGAGGACGCGCCCACGGTAGTGTCAGGGCAGGCAGTGTCAGGGCAGCCGAACGGGCAGGCGCCGACGCAGGCACCGGCCGCGGCCGCGAACGGCCAGACGGCGGCTCCGGCCAGCCGCCCGCGTCCGGCCCCGGCTGGGCAGTCGGCGGGCGACGCGGCCGCGCATCAGGCGCTCCCCGATCTGGGAGGGTTACGGCAGCCGGTTCCGGCTGCCCGACGAGGCCCACCCGCGCACGGCGGCGCTCTGGCTGCCGCGGGCGAGGAACCGCTCCATGGCGGTGCCGACGCCCCCCTCGTCGCCGATCAGCTTCCTGATCGTGACGATCATCGTGGGCAGCGCCCAGAAGTCGCCGCATACCCACAAGATCGCGGCGCCGATCTGCTGGTCCGCGAAGGGCGGCAGCGTCACGCCCGGCACGTGGTCGTACACCGCGTACACCGAATGGTTCGCGAAGATGCTCAGTGACATCGCGATCATGATCATCACGACGTTGGTGGCGAGCAGCGCCGCGGCGCGGCCGAGCAGCGGCAGCTGGCTGCGGAACGGCGGCGACGGGATGAACTGCAGCCAGAAGATCACCCCGGCTGCGAAGAAGCTGCCGTGCATCAGCCAGATCAAGACCGCGGAGTTCGACTCCGCCAGGTCGAATAGCGCCGGGATGTGCCAGGCCACCATGACGAGGCTGAAGCAGGCCACCGCGACCCACGGCCGCAGGAAGAACCCGCCGAGCGCGCGCAGCGGCCGTGACCAGCCGCCTGTCATCACCTCGCGGGTGACCGGCTGGCCGGACCGGCCTGGGAGCGCGTCGAGCAGCGGCTGCCATGGCGCCCCGGCGACGACGAGCGACGGCGCGGCGAACATCAGCAGTAGGTGCTGCACCATGTGCACCATGAAGTACGAGTTCGCCCAGTAGTCAATCGGCGACTCGACCGCTATGAGCAGCACCGCGAGGCCCGAGTAGAACCACAGGGACCTTATCCGTCGCTCCCTGGTCCGCTCCGGCTCGGACCGGCTGGCCAGCCGCCGCAGCCCGACCTCGTGCCAGGCGACGACGACGAGCGCGATGATCAGGAACGGGTCGAACGACCAGTTGTCCAGGATGTAGTGCATGAGGGGTACCTAACCGGACGAGTCGGATCGCGCCACGGTGCACGGTCCTTCCTGACCTGCGCTGACAACACGGTACCCAGCGCCGCGGCGCAATCGTGAGAGCCGCGGTCCAAGATGAGAAAGATGTCATCCTCGCCGCCGCCCCCGTGACACGGCGCCCCCGCAGTGCTAAGCGCGACGCTAAGCACGGTGCGCGGCCGTTATCGCGAAGACTTTTCGGTGCCGGAGGCCTGATAAGTCTTCACGTTATGCGGCCGCCGCGCCGGACTCGGCCGCCGGGGCCGCTACGCGGCTGACTCTGGCTTGGCGCTGCCGAGTCCCCAGATCCCGGCGGCTATGACGGTGATGCAGAACAGCAGGAAGGTGATCACGTGCACGCCGGTGCAGTACTCGCAGACATCCCCGACCTGGTACAGCTCGGCGTAGATCAGGTACATCACGAATCCCATGCCCGCGACCATCGTGGCTAGCCGCAGCCAGGCGACCTCCCTGCGCTGGATCCGCCAGGCCCACGGCGTCATGATGGCGACGACGAACACGTAGAACACCAGGCCGAGGATGGCTACCGGGATCACCCCGAAGACCATCGACTGCGGGCTGGTGATCACGGCGGTGCAGTTGAACGTGCCGTGGCCGCCGGTGGAGCAGCCGAACAGGTGCGACCCGTTGAAGTGCGCCCACGTCTCATAGGCGGACACGCCGAGTCCGGCGACGGCGAGCGCGAGCGTGACGATCTGCAGCCACAGCGGGGGGACGGAGGACGGCGGGGCAGGTTCCGGTCTGGCAGCAGCGGGCTGTCGCCCGGACGGCCTTGCCCGGCTTGCTGGCTTGTCCGTGACGGTCGGCGCAGTCGGGGTGCCGGCCACCGCCTGGGCAGCAGTGGTGGACCGGCTGGCAGCGGCGCCTGTCGTTCGGGAGCTGTCGCGGCCGTTAGCGGTCGCGGCGCGGCTCGCTTTGCCGGGCGCGGGCCGGTTCCGGGAGCGCGCCTTTGAACTTGCCATCGGTGTCGGTCTCCAGTGCTATGGGCGGGGGCCGGTCGCTGGTCAGTCTAGTTGGGGAGATCCGCTTCCAGGTCCTGCACGGTGGGCGTGCAGGCGGTGCTCGGCTGGTTGTTCGTGAGCTTGCAGATCATCGCGGTCAGGTAGTTCGCGGAGCCGTCAGCGTCCTTGGCGATCGTGGACGTTGGCTGCGACAGTGCGGCGGCTACCTGGTCCCAGTTCTTGCCCTGCAGGTCCTGCGGGCCGTACGGGGGCTGGTTACCCACCTCGACGTACTTGTTGCCGATGTCGATGAACGGGATCGACGAGCCCAGGTCCTCGGCCGGGTCGCCGGGATCGTACGTTGTCTCGAGCGAGGCCTCGGCGGACGTCGGGGTCTGCAGCGTGACGTACGGGACGTCCTCGTTGGAGGAGTTCCCCTGCCGCTCGTTCGTCGTCTCCTCGACAGGGACGAAGCTGATGTACTTGCTCGTGTAGGTCGAGCCGTAGAACGTCCAGGTGGGCGTGTTCGCGTAGGCGTCGGTGCTCGATGAGTGGATGGTCTTCAGGCCGGAGAACGTGCCGAAGCGGCTCAGCGCCATGATCATGACCCAGCGTTCCGCGCCGCAGTAGGGACAGTACTCGGCGCCGATGTAGAGCACCTCCGGCTTGCCGTCAGACGTGAGCGGCGCGGCGCTTATGTACGCCGTGTAGCTGCCGATCTGCGAGGCGGCGGTGGAGATCTCGCTGCCGGGAATGAAGTACGTGGTGTTGACGGCACCGCCGCCCACTTTGTCGAGAACGCTCGACGGCACACCAGTGACTTCCTTGGTCAGGCTAGCGAGCGCGGACCCGGTCGGCCCGTTGCTTGCCGGTTTTGCGGTGCCGCTGCTGCTGTTGCTCTTGATCAGCACGAATGCGACCACCACGATGATGACGGCCAAGATGGACCCGCCCGCCAGGTAGATCCGCTTGCGCTGCTCGGCGCGTCGCGCCGCCTGCCGCTGCGCCGCGATCCTCGCACGACGGTCGGGTTCCTTGGTCCTGCTCGCTTTGCCCATGGTGCATATCGTAGGGGGATTTGCCGGGGTAATGTCCCCTGCGGACCTGAGAGAAACCTACGGGTAGCCCGAATGGAACCTGACCTAGACCGTGTCGCGGCCTGGTCGCGGCCAGCCCCGCTGGTCAGAGCTGGCTCTGCAGTGACTTCACCACGGGCGTGCAGGCCGACGCGGGCTGGTCTGCGGTGAGCGAGCAGATCGCCGCGGTCATGTAGTTGGCCGTGCCGAGCACGGCCTTGGCCACCGGGCTGTCCGGGTTGTGCAGGTCGGCGGCGATCTGGCTCCAGGTCAGTCCCGCCAGCACGCCCGGGTCGTACGACGCGCCCACGCTCAGGTACTTGTTCCCGTAGTCGATGAAGGGTATCGAGCCACCGTAGGCCGCGTCGTACTTCTCCAGCAGCGCCTGCTGCTGTGCGGTGGGGGTCTGCAGCGTGGTGTACTCGCCGGTGGTGGGATCCGGGATGTTGGTCAGCAGCTCGACCGGCGTGAACGTCAGGTACTTGCTCGTGAATGTGGCGCCGGCGAACGTCCAGGTGGCCGTGTTCGGGTACGGCTCCGCCTGGCCGGCGCCGTCCTTCGCCGCCGAGTGGGTGGCGGCCAGGCCGCTGAAGGTGCCGAAGCGGCTGAGCGCTACCACCATCGCCCACCGCTCCGCGGCGCAGTACGGGCAGAACTCCGCACCGACGTACAGCATCTCCGGCTTGCCGCCGCTGGTGAGCGCAGGACCGCTGATCGACATCGGACGTGCGCTGACCTGGCCGGCGCCCACCGCGTCCAGGGTGGCGGCGGGAACCGTGGTGGTCGTCGCGACCACCTGGGCGAGCGCGCTCCCCGTGGGCGCGGAGCCGGCCGGGGCGCTGGCCGGGGCGCTGGTACCGCCGCCCGCGTTGCTGGGCGTGGCCTTGCCGCCGCCGTTCAGCAGGACAAACGCCAGGACGACCGCGATGACCGCGACGATCGCGCCGCCCGCGATCAGCATCCGCGTCCGCATCTGCTTGCGCCGCGCGGCGGAAGAGGCGGAAGAGGCGGAAGAGGCCGAAGGCTGGTCGCCGGTCTCGTCACCCATGCCCGTGTCGTGGTCGTGGTTGGCCGAGCCTGCCCTGCCCATTGCCAGCCAGCCCCCTGTCGGCGCGGCGCCCGAAGCGTCGCGCAATGGTCCGGATACTCATGGTTTACGCGTCAGTTGCCCATAGTGAACACCGGGTTCGTCACCCATCGTAGGCCCTTCGCGGACCCGGCCGGATCGGCAGCACGGCCGGATCGCCGGCATGGCCGGATCGCCGGCATGGCCGGATCGGCAGGCACGGAGATGCGGATGCAGAACGCCGGCCCTCGCGACAGGAGTGAGGGGGTGCCGCGAGGGCCGGCCGTTCCGGCGCGAGCCGCGGGGGGGAGGCGTCCCGCGCCAGTCCCGTCCGCGAGCGGGCTCACCCAAACACATCC
>JASHXJ010000157.1 GCA_030043595.1 Trebonia sp. | reverse complement strand
CCTGACCGACACCGGCGGCCTGGACCCGTCCGCCCGCTTCTTCACCGGCCCGGGAACCCCCCTGGTCTACTGCGCCTCCCGCGCCGTCGCGGCTGCCCGGTCCCGGCTCGGGGGCACCGCCGTAGTCATCGACGCCGGCGACCCGCCATCCCTGCGCACGGTGTTCGCCGATCTTTATTCCGAACGGTCCGTGGCGACTCTCCTTGTCGAAGGCGGTTCCCGGATCCTGCGCGACGTCCTCGCCGCAGATCTGGCCGATGAGCTGCGGCTCGCGGTCGCCCCGTTCTTCGTCGGCGACGCGCGCGCTCCCCGCTTCGGCCTGCCCGCCCGCTACCCGCGCACCGCGGCGCGCCCGATGACCCTGGCGGCGGCACGCCGGCTGGGCGACGTCGCCGTCCTGCACTACCGGCTGAGCACCCGGCAGCGCCCGCTCGCGCTGCCCCCGCTGGGAAACGTGGACGCTGGCGGATAGCGGGCGCTACCTTATTTGCGGGATTTCGGCACGCGGTTTCGGCCGACGCGAACGGGAGATGGCACGGTGAGAGCTTCGGTCGTGGGCCTGCAGGGTGATCTGGCTGGCAAGCGCTTCGCGGTGGCCGGCGCGCCGGTTACGTTCGGCCGTGACGAGGGCAACGACATCGTCCTGGACGACCTGTCAGCCTCGCGGCTGCACGCCGAGCTCCGGCAGGAGGCGGACGGCTATGTCCTCGCCGACCGCGGCAGCAGCAATGGCACCTGGGTGAACGGCGCCCCCGTTACCACCCACCGGCTCCGGTCGGGGGATGAGATCCAGATCGGGGACCAGACGTTCCGCTTCGAGATGTCGGACGCCGAGGCCACGACCATGCGCGCGGGCGTGCGACGGCCGGCCGACGTGGTCGACCCCGCGTCCGTGCTGCGGGTGACCGTCAGCGGCGGCGGCCCGGTCGGCCTGGCCTTCGCGTTGCTGCTGGCGGACCTGATGGGCCCGCGGGTGGCGATCCGGGTCTACAACGGCCGCTGGAAGCGCACCGGGGACCGGGTGGTGTGGAAGGGACCGGACGAGCGGCACGTCCCGCGCCAGCAGGTCGTGACCATCCAGAGCCGTCAGTACCTCAAGCTCTCGCAGGAGATGCAGGACCACCTGTTCACCCCGGGCAACTTCACGGAGATGTGGCCGAAGGGGCCGGACTCGATCCGCGATCTCGGCCCCCGCAATATCCGCATCGCCTACTTCGAGGAGCGCCTGCTCGACCTCGCCAACCGCAAGCGCGGCCAGATCGAGCTCATCCCCGAGCCGTTTGACGCCGACACGGCCCGTGACTACATAGCCGGGCAGCACGTGCTGGCGATCTGCGAGGGCAGCCGGTCGCGCACGCTCACGCACTTCGCGGACAGGTTCGGCGCGGCCGATCCGACCCTGTACGGGCTCGACGGTGAGCAGGTCTCCGACTTCGTGCTCGGCCTGCGAGTGAAGTCGACGCTGCCCGACCCGATGTCCGTCCTGCTGACCGTGGCGCAGAACCGGTTCCTGCTGAACTCGCTGCGCGGCGAGGGATTCCTGAACATGCGGCTCACCACGCAGGAGGCGAAGGAAGCGGTCGGGATCGACCCGGTCCGGCAGCTGTTCACCGGCTGTATCCAGACCGACCCCTGCCTGCTGGAGCGCACGCCGGGCGGCGAGTTCACCTGCGGCACGCACCACACCCTGTTCCTGCCGGCCCTGCTGCGGGGGTCGGCGTTCTGGTCGCGGGTGCAGGAGGGGCTCACGCTGTTCGGCGTCCCGCCGGAGAACCTGACCGCCGTGACCGGGTTCCAGCTGAGCATGGTGCAGCGGCCGCGGTTCTCTGTCCGGCTGTTCCCGCCCACCGCGACGACGCCGGGCACGTTCGGCTTCCTGCTCGGCGACGCGGCCAACGCCATCCACTTCTGGCCGGGGCGCGGCCTGAACAGCGGCCTGGCGTCGGCGATATCCCTGGCTCGCTGCCTGGCCATGCCCCGGCGCGGCACGACGCTGCGGGACGCCGACTTCACCCGGCACGAGGCCGTGATGTTCATGCTGCAGTACCGGCACAAGAGCCGGGCGTGGCTGCAGATGGTCACCGCGGACGAAAAGGGCGACTTCCGCGCGATCAAGGACATCATCGCCCGCGGCATCGCCGAGGGCGAGGAAGGGAACTTCGACCTGGCCGCTGACCGTGACGCGCTGCTGACGCGGCTGATCCAGATCCGGGAGCGACTGGCGCCGCGGATCGAGGGCCTGCCCGACGACGCCACGCTCCGCGCGCACCTGAACTCGCTCAGCGGCCCGCTGATCCACACCTTGCTGGTCAGCGGACCGTGGGACACCGTGAACGTCGGCGGCGAAGAGGTCGATGTCGACTGGCTGCTTGAGGGGCCGCAGGTCGCACCCGCCCAGCCGCCGACCGTGCCCGGTGAATCGCTGCCCGCACCCACCGCCCGGCTCGCCCGCCAGTAAGTCACCGCTCCCGCGCGTCGTCAGCTCCGCGCAGCGCCCTCCAGTCGTTCGGCGATGTCCGCGGACTCAGCCGTTCCCAGGCCGTCCACGAGCTGCGCGGCGGTTCGCCAGTGGTCGGTCGCCTCGCTCATGTGCGATTCACCGGCCGCGACGTCACCAAGGCTGATGTGGCATTTCGCCATCCAGCGCCGGTCGCCTGCCTGGTCGAATATGTCAAGCGCTTGCAGCAGGGCGGCCCGTGCCGCCTGGTACTCGCCCCGCGCGCACAGCACATCGCCCCTGCACCGCAGCGTGGCCGCGCCCCATAGCCGGTCTCCCAGCGAATCAAAGACCTCTCTTGCCTCATCGAGCAAAACCAGCGCCTCATCGGTACGGCCCTGGCGCAAGCGCACATCGGCGAGGCTTCGCTTGACGGCGCATCCCCATCGTTTGTCGTCAATGCTTGCGAAAAGCTCAGCGGACCGGGAATAGTACTGCTCAGCCTCCGCGTACCGGCCCGCGCGGCGCCGCAAATCGCCGATGCTGTGCAGCAAGGACCCCAGTGACCGCCGGTCGCTCCCGGCTTCGACGATGGGCAGCGCCTCCATGAAGTACGTGTCGGCTTCCTCCCAGCGTCCCTGATACCGGCGGATCACGCCTACGCATCGCGTCACGGCGGCAACCGACGGCATGTCGTCAAGCTCCCGGTAAATCCGCAATGCGACGTCGTAGTAGGACAGGGCGTCGTCCCAGTTCGTCAGCCGGCGCTCGAGGTCGCCGAGGCTCTGCAGGGTCGCGGCTTCCCAGTGCCGGGAATTGCCTGCCCTGAACTGAGCCAGCGCCAGGTCGAAATTGTGCCGTGCCTCATCCCACAGGCCGCGGTACACGTACATGGCGCCCAGACCGCGCCGCATGCACGCTTCCGCATACGCGTCACCAAGCTCGATGGCAGCCTGCAGGCCGATCTGATGCGTCTTCTCCCATGCCTCCCATTGCGAGCGGGACTCAAAGAAGTACGCGAGATAGCAGCTGAGTTCCCAGGCGGTCGAAAGCTCACCGAGGTCATACGCTGACTGGACGCAGGCGATAAGTGCGGGGTACTCGGCGGCGAACCACTCAAGCGGCGCGCCAATCGACTCTTCCCTGATTTCCCCGATCATGGCCATCGCGGCGAAGGCCGTACATCCGGCCGCAGACCGGCCGGCCACTGGCGCAGATGAGATCGCTCCGCCAGCCGCAGGTAGGCGGCAATCAGCCGGCGCTCGCCCGCGGCAGCCGATTCCGGCGACTCCTCGTCGGCGAGCCGCTCGCGCGCGTACACGCGCAGCAGGTCATGGAACCGGTACCGCGTCTCGCCCGCGGCGTCTCGCCCGGCCACGTCGAGGAGCTGGGCATCGACGAGACGGTCAACGAGCTCCTCGGCCGAGGACTGATCGCAATTGAGCAGCGGAGCGGCGACCCATCCGGCGAAGTCCACAGTCTTTATGAGGCCGAGCAGTCGGAACAGGCGACGAACGTCCGCCTCTTCATTGTCGTAGCTGAGGGCGAAGCTGCTCCGCACTTCCAGATCACCCGCCTCCAGGGCACTCAGCCGTTGCCGTTCATTTGCCAGGATATCAGCGAGATGCCGAATTCTCCAGTGCGAGCGCTGGACAAGCCGTGCGCCCGCTATCCGGATGGCCAGCGGCATGAATCCGCAGAGGGTAACAATATCGACAGCCGCGGCCGGTTCTTCATCAATTCGGTCCGGCCCGCATATCTTCCGCAATAGTTCTAGTGCCTCTGCCTGCCCCAGCACGTCAAGCGAGAAGGTCTTGCTGCCGGCCAGTGCCGCGAGCCTGCGGCGGCTCGTTATGATCACGCCGCACGTAGCGCTGCCAGGAAGAAGAGGCCGCACTTGTGCCTCATTGGCCGCATTATCGAGCACCACGAGAATGCGGCGGTGCGAAAGCCCAGCGCGATAAAGCCGGGCCCGCTCGTCCAGGCCATCAGGAATTGACCGGCCAGCTAGGCCAAGTGCCCGGAGGAATTCGCCGAGCACGGCCGACGGATCGAGCCGCTCATCAGATGCGCCGCGAAGATCGATATAGAGCTGCCCGTCAGAATAACGGTCCGCCAGCTTGTGTGCTATATGGACGGCGAGCGCGGTTTTCCCGATGCCGGCCACGCCGGCGATGGACGATATCACGATCGCCTTCGCGCTGTCGGTCTCCGAGCTCAGCAGCGACAGCAGTTCGTCGCGCATGATGCCGCGGCCAGTGAAGTCACCGATATCGGGCGGAAGCTGAAACAGGCTGGTGACAATGGGCCCGCGTTCCTGCAGGTACTGGTTGATGGTCAGGTCCCGGCCCGCAATGGCGAGGTCGCGGCCCGCCACGTACCTGGCTGGCTGTTCGGTTGTGCGCGCTATCTCGTCTTCTGTCATCTTCTCAACAGGGATTCAGGCGGCTGCCGCCGCCGCTCTGGCAAGCCCGCTGCCTCTCTTCAATGGTGTGCACTACTTTACATCTGTGAAAGGCGACCTGACCGCCTGTCATTGAGTTAAGAATTCGTCACACCGTCAGAACAGCGTGTTCTCCGGCTCGATGCCGCGCATGGTGTCGTAGTCGAGGGTGACACAGCGGATGCCCCGGTCGGTCGCGAGGACGCGCGCCTGCGGCCTGATCTCCTGGGCGGCGAAGATGCCCTGCACCGGCGCGAGCAGCGGGTCCCTGTTGAGCAGCTCGAGGTAGCGGGTCAGCTGCTCCACGCCGTCGATTTCGCCGCGCCGCTTGATCTCGATCGCGACGTGCGCGCCGTCGGCGTCGCGGCACATGATGTCGACCGGGCCGATCGGCGTGGGGTACTCGCGGCGGACGAGCCGCCACCCGTCGCCGAGCAGGTGCAGCTGCTCGGCGAGCAGTTCCTGCAGGTGCGCCTCGACTCCGTCCTTGACCAGGCCCGGGTCGGTTCCCAGGTCGACCGAGGTGTCGCTGACGGTCTCCTCGATCGTGATCGTCAGCGTCTCGCCCGACTTGCCGGTAACCGTCCACCTGCCCGGCTGCTCGGCCAGCCGGCACGGCGGTGACATCCAGTTGAGCGGCTTGTACGAGCCGCCGTCCGAATGCACCAGGACAGACCCGTCGGCCTTGACGATGAGCAGCCGCAGAGCGGACGGGAGATGAGCGGTCAGCCGACCGTCGTAGTCGACGCTGCACCGGGCGATGACGAGCCGCACGAAACGCACTGTAGTGCGAATCGGCGGATACCGGCACCCGGATACGCTTGAGGACCGTGAGTCCGCGCAAGACCCGGCGACCCAGGCCCGCCGCGCCGGCCGCGCCGCTGGGACCCGAGCGGATCGAGGAGTGGCCGGACGGCGACTGGGTCGTCCGCCCGGTGCCCGGGGCAGCGGCCGCCAAGGCCTACCGCTGCCCCGGCTGCGATCAGGAGATCTACCCTGGTACGGCACACCTGGTGGTGTGGCCGTCGGATTCCGGCGTGACGTCCCGGCGGCACTGGCACACCGCGTGCTGGCAGCGGCGCCTGCAGCGCCGCCCCGGCTGACCGGACTCCGAGAGGACACAGTTGAATCAGATCAGGGCCGCGACGATCCTTCCGGCCAGGCGGACGCCGATCACGATAGCCACGGCGGACGGGCTGAACCTGGTCGGCGAGCTGGCGCTGCCAGCGGACCGCCCGCCGGCCGCCACGCTGATCTGCCTGCACCCGCTGCCGACGCACGGCGGCATGATGGACAGCCACGTGATCCGCAAGGCGTCCTACCGGCTGCCCGCGCTCGCCGCCCTCGCCGTGCTCCGGTTCAACACCCGGGGCACCGAATCGGCGCGCGGGAAGAGCGAGGGTGAGTTCGGCGCCGGGGAAACGGAACGGTACGACGTCGAAGCCGCCGTTAGCTTCGCCGTCGCCGCCGGCCTGCCCCGGCTGTGGCTGCTCGGCTGGTCGTTCGGCACTGAGCTGGCGCTGAAATGGGGCGCGCTGCCGCCGGTGGAGGGCGCGATCCTGCTCTCGCCGCCGCTGCGCCGCGCCACGGAGGAGGACCTGGACGCCTGGGCTGCCTCCGGCAAGCCGCTGACCGCGCTGGTGCCGGAATACGACGACTACCTGCGGCCGGAGGAGGCCCGCCAGCGCTTCGCCCGCGTGCCGAAGGCCGATGTCATCGGCGTGGACGGTGCCAGGCACCTGTGGGTGGGCGAGAATTACGTCCGCATCGTGCTCAGCGAGATCGTGCGGGTGGTCAACCCGGCGGCGCTGAACGAGTCGGCGGAGCTGCCGACGGAATGGGAAGGTGAGCCGTGACGCAGCAGCTGTTCAGCCTGGCCGGGAAGAAGGCGCTGGTGACCGGTGCCTCGCGCGGCATCGGGCAGGTGATCGCGGTGGCGTTCGCCCAGGCGGGCGCCGACGTCGCAGTCGCGGCGCGCGGCGCCGACGGGCTCGCGGCGACCGCCAGGCAGGTACGCGATCTCGGCCGGGAGGCGGCCGAGATCCCGGCGGACCTGACCACCCCGGAGAAGGCCGCCGCCGTGGTCACCGAGGCGATCGGCGTGCTCGGCCACGTGGACATCGTGGTCAACAACGCCGGCGGCTCGAACTTTGTGGTGCCGTTCCTGGACATGCGGCTGTCCGGCTGGGAGAAGGTGCTGCGGCTGAACCTGGACGCCACCATGTGGATCTGCCAGGCCGCGGGGGCGCACATGACGGCCCGCGGCAGCGGCTCGGTGATCAACGTCGCCTCGGTGGCGGGCATCGCCGCGGCGCCGTTCCTCGCCCCGTATGGCGCCGCCAAGGCCGCGGTGGTATCGCTGACGAAGACGCTGGCCTGTGAGTGGGGTCCCACCGGCGTGCGGGTGAACGCCCTCTGCCCGGGCTGGACCGCGACCGAGCTGAACCGGGTGCTGTGGGACAGCCCGGACGGCGGCAAGTCGACGATCGCGAACGTGCCCATGGGCCGCTGGGGCAAGGCCGAGGAGATGGCCGGCCCCGCGGTGTTCCTGGCCAGCGACGCCTCGTCCTTCATGACCGGCCAGGTCCTCGTCATCGACGGCGGCCTCACCGCGATGGCCTGACCGCGATGCCTGACCGCGATGGCCTGACCGCGCCAGCTCGCCTCGCGAGGCGCCCCCGCCACGCCGGGCGCTCCCGCCACGCGCATGCCGGCCCCCCCGGGCCGCTCCTGGCACAGCGCGCCCATCCATGCCCGATTTGCCTGAATCTAAGGTTCAGGCAAATCGGGCTTTGTATGCGTTCCGCATGGACAAACCGGACATATGGGCCTGAAAAGTGGTCACAGCGCATACAAAGCGAAGGCACGTGACTGGAGTGACGGCGGGCCGGGGTGCGCGAAGAAGGTCTCGGTGCGGGTGGGGTTATTGAGAATAGGGGCAGCCGTCCCGGTGAGAAGCCACCGAGCGGCAGCCGGGAAAGCCCGCGGAA
>JASHXJ010000156.1 GCA_030043595.1 Trebonia sp. | reverse complement strand
ACGTCGCAATCAGGATCCCACTCGACTTCGTGAAACAGCCTTATGAGCTCGTCGTGCACCTCGCCATCGATGGCATTGAGCTTCTCGGGACGATTGAGGGTCAGTACGATAACACGACCGCGCCTGGTAACCTTGATGAACCGGCATTCTGTGATTGCCATTTTCACGTGCTTTCTCGTAGCAGGGTCCTTGACATTCGTGTTATCCGGGTGCCTGAATGACAACGCCGGCGGCAACTAGCTCAGCCACCTCCGCGGCAGACAGGCCGAGCCAGTCTGCCAGCGCCGCAGAATTGTGCTCGCCTAGGCGAGCGACGAAAGGCTGCGCACCGCTCGCTGCTGCCGAGAAGCGATACGGTGACTGGACCACGCGCCGGGCTTGCCCAGGGGCGACAGGAATGGTCGCGAAACACTCGCGGAACCGGACATGGTCGGTCTCGAATACTGACATGAAATCCTGGATGGTGCCGGTGGCGATGCTCGCCTTCTCGAGCGCCGCGAGCATCTCGTCACGGTTGCCGAATGACCGTAGCCAGTCGGCGACCGCGGCACGCCTGCTTCGTACCTTCGTATCGACGTCCGCGTCCGCGCCGACGCCGTCCGTCAGCCCGTGGACGGTGCTCAGTTGCCGCCATAGCCAGCGGAACTCCCCGGCTAGCAGGATCGGCCCGGCGACGCTGTCCCAGACGTCGCTGCGCAGCCTGCGGATCGGGAAACCGTCCAGCGCGTGATGCGCGTAGTCATCGGAGGCCAGCATCGAATCGAGCATGGCCACGTCCACGTGCTGCCCGGTGCCGGTGTCCGCTCGCAAACGCAGCGCGGCGAGCACGGCGATCGCGCCGTGCAGTCCGGCCAGCGTGTCCGCGAGGGCCAGCATCAGGTCCACGACGGGTGCCTCGTCGAACTGCGCCTGCCGGGCCATCAGTCCCGATTCGGCGTGCACTACCGGTGCGTAGGCGGCTCGCCCCGCATTGGGCCCGTCCTGGCCGAATCCGGTGACCGACAGCAGGATGACTCCCGGGTTGACCTCCGCGAGCCGCCGGTAGCCCAGCCCTAGGCGCTCCATGACGCCGGGCCGGAAATTCTCGATGACGATATCCGCTTCCCGCACGAGACCGAGCACGAGATCGGCCGCGCCGCCCGCTTTGAGGTCGATGGTGACGCACTTCTTGCCGACATTCTGCTGGAGAAAGAATCCCGAGACGCCGTCCTCGACCTTCCCCCAGAACCGGCTCACATCTCCTTCGGGCGGCTCGACCTTAAGCACCTCGGCACCGAGGTCGGCGAGAATCCGGCCCACGAGCGGGCCGGACAGAACTCGTGACAGATCGAGAACTCGAACGCCCGAGAGCGGGCGTGGTTGTGAGCTGGTCATCAATGCGAGGTTGGCAGGATTGCGCTAATCTCAGCGGCGGCCGGTCCGTCCAGCGGAACGAAATCGCGGGGATCTGGCAGATCTCATGCACAGGGCGGGCATCCGCACACTCCTGGCGCAGCGCAGTCAGTCTCGGGTGCGCCGTACGGGTATTCCGAGGCCTCGCTGTCCTGTCCGGGTTAGATCGCTAGACGATCAGCAACGGATTGACCAGCATGCCGGTTGCGCCGTGCAGAGCCGGCGGGCTGATGCAGATCAGCCCCTCTGGCTTTGCCTTCCGCGCGAACGGCCCTATGGCCCGCTCTACTGCGCAATTGTCGATGAGCAGCAGCCCATGCGTGACAAGCCGTGCGTGCACTGAAGCCTCCGGGCTGACATTGGACGCATCAAGAAAATCCCAGCACAGCATTGCAATCCGATGGTCCACAACCCAATCTCCCACGTCGCCGGCTGCGCCGGGGCGGCTGGTCTGATCCAGCGCGAACTCGGTGTACGTGTGCCCCGCCGCCTCGTAACGGTCCCGCCCCATATACAGCAGCAGCGCGTCCCCGGGCAGCACATGCTGGTTCGCCTCAGCCAGACAGGCCTCGACCTCGGCCGCTGTAACCGGATGCTCAGTCGTCACCCAGGGCTCGCCGCGGAGTCGCGTGATGTCCGCCAGGATGGCGCGGGTAACGAGTCCCTCCTTCGACCAGACCGAGACGCCCATCTTCGTCGGGTCATCAGGCGCGAAGCCGCTATGAAAACACCCGTCCACGCTGATATGGTTAAGCCCGTCGATATGCGTGTTAACAGTTCCGTGAATATCGACAACCATTCGCTCGGCCGAGAAAGCGAACCTGCCGCGCTTGAAGCCCTGCGCGTCCAGCTTGACGCCGTGCGCGTCCCGTACCTCGATTGCGCGCTCGACTATAACGTCCCGTCCCAGCCCGACCGACTCGCCCGTCTCTACCGCGGCCATCCCGCGCAATATCGCGGCTCGGTCAATATAGCATGCCGTGCCGACAACGCTCGCTGCCGCGACGGTTCCAGAAGTCATTTGCCCGATTCTCCCAGCATGCTTGTACCCGCCTACATCCGATAGGCTTTCTCGGCGTTATGCAAGAAAAGCGCTTCCTGCTCTTGGCGGGTAAACTCGGATATGCATTCACGCATTGCGTTAATTAGCGAGTCAAATGAACTGTACTGCCGGTCAATCGGCCAGTTCGAGGCAAAGAAACACCGTGAGGTGCCGAAGGCGCTGATACATTCCATGACCCAAGGCCGTATGCTCTCAATAGTCCACAGGGGATCCCACAAGCCCAGCCCGGAGATCTTGCAGCTGATGTTATCAAACCGCGCGAGCGCGCGCAGCTGCAGACTCCAGTGCGCGAAATATTCAGCATCACGCGCGACGGGCAACCCCATGTGCACCAGCACGAATCTCGTTGCCGGATGCCGGCCCGCTACCTTGGCGAGTTCTGGCATCTGCTGCCAGGTACAGCCCACCTCCAGCGACAGGTTATACCTCGCCAGTAGCCGCAAGGCCGGGTCAAGGGCTCGATTATCCAACTCGGCGCCGTCCAGCCTGTCCCGGATCCCCCGTACGTTGGCGTAGGCCAGCTGCCGCTCGAGTATGCCTTCAAGGTCGGCGGCGAGAAGCGGCGCGCCCGCCACGATGGCCAGCGGCAGCGATATGCGGTCGGCCTCCTGCTGCAGCCATGCCGTCTCTAGCACAGGGTCGGCTGTGCCGATCGCGGCCTGTACGTGAACGGCCTTGACGACATTCGCGAACCGGGACTCAGCCCGGTACCCATCGAAGTCATACGTCGGCGACTTGATGAGGTCGGTGTTCCCGGCGGCCGCCGAGACATAGCCTGGCTTCAGGAATGCGTAAGAAAGCTCGGGATTTCGCCGATGCCAGAAGTGAATATGCGTGTCGAAAAATGGTAGATCGGCGGCTCTCGCGGTCTCGTTAGTCACGCCGTCCGCGCATGTTCACCACGAGCTTCTGTCCCTCACTCTGAGTCATGCGCCTCTCCCGCTAGGCCGAATCCTGCGGCACCGGCACAGCGCGATACGCCATGTCGCCAGGCAGTTATCGATATCTGATCTATCACCATCGAACTATCGACAAGAGTGCCGGTCGCGGACTAGCTTGTCATTCGTGAGTTCCGCTGAGCGGCACGACTCGGCCGCAGAGTCTGGCCTGGCAGCCGACTCAGTCATCCGACGGGCGATGAGCCTGCTGGGTGCGTTCGATTCACGTCATCAGCGGCTAACTCTCAGCGCGCTCGTGATGCGGACCGGGCTGCCGAAGACGACCGTACACCGCCTCGCTCATGAGCTCACCGAGGCAGGCATGCTCGCGTATCATGACCGGTTCTATACAATCGGCGAGCGGGTGGTCGAGATAGCTGGGCTGGCGCCGGTCCGGCGTGAGCTCCGAGAGGCAGCCCTCCCGTTCATGCAGGATCTCTTCGAGGCCACTCACGAGACCATTCATCTGGGTGTCATCAGTGGTACTCACCTGCTCTACGTCGAGAAGATTAACGGTCACCGGAGAACTACCGAACTCTCTCACTTCGGCGGGCGCATGCCATTGCATTGCACATCCCTCGGCAAGGCCATGCTCGCGCACTCGGATCCCTCTCTGGTCGAGCAGCTGATCGCCAACGGACTGACCGCGTTCACCACGTCGACCATCACCTCGCCGCAACTCCTGCGCCACGAGCTTCGTGAGGTCGCGACACTAGGCCTGGCCTACGACCGCGAAGAGACCGCCATCGGCGTCTGCTGCGTGGGCGCCCCGATCTTCGGCCCGTCCGGCGAGGTCGCGGCAGCCATGTCTGTGACCGGCGCAGCCTCGCGCATGCGGCTGGACCGGCTAGGTGCCGCGGTCCGCGCCGCCGCGGCCGGGACGACACGACAGATGCGTCAGTGGCGCATCGGGGCGCAGTATCCGCCGGGCCAGTGACCCCCTGCGGACCGGGGCGGCGCTACCGCCTTGTTCTCCAGCCGACGAGCGTTGACACGCCGACGGCGATGATGAGCGCGGCGCCGTTGAAGATGTCGTTCACCCACGACGAGGCACCCGCCAGCGTGAGCCCGCTGACGCTAGCCGCGACGAACACGACTCCGAGCACGGCACCGAGGACGTTAAACCGTCCCACGGTGATCACTGTCGCACCCAGGAAGACGGCGGTCAGGGCCGGGAAAAGCAGCCCCTCGCCCAATGTCACGACCGCGCCTCCATTGGCCGCGACGGTGAGGACTCCCGCAACGCCGGAGAGCGACCCGGAGATGACGTAGCAGGTCAACACGTGAGCCGGAATGTTGATGCCGACAAGGTGAGCGGCACGGGCATTCGACCCGATCGCATGAACGCGGCGCCCGAAGGGGGTGTGGCCCAGCAGGTACCAGCAGACGACGACGACGATGACCACCAGGTAGATGGGCCGTGGGATGCCGATCCACAGGAGCGTGCCGAAGTTCGTCACCGTCTGCGATATCCCGGTCAGGATGTCGTTGCCCTGCGTGTACCACGTCACCAGGCCTGTCAGCAGCGTCGACATGCCCAAGGTGACCATGATCGAGTTGAGCTTGGCCCGTGCGATCAGCAGCCCGTTGACGGCTCCGATCAGGACACCTGATGCCAGGCCGATCAGGATCGTCACTCCGAGGGGCAGCCCGAACCGCGACATTGCCGTGGCGCAGGCCACCGCGCTCAGAGTGCAGACGGCGCCGATCGACAGATCGAATCCCCCGGTCAGGAGCGGGAAGATCTCGCCGATCGTCACGATGATCAGTGCCGACTGGCCGGACAGCACCTGACGGATGTTCAGCACCGTCGGGAAAGTCGTCCGGGTCGACGGCAGCAGGCTGAAAGTCAGGCACACGATGATGAACAGCGCTATCAGCGCATAGCGCTCGCCGACGAGCTTCAGCATCCGCAGCGTGGCCTGGCCGATCCCGCTGCGGAGCGGACGTCGGGGCTTGTCGTTCCTCGGTGCGGCACCAAGGCCAGCCTCGGGCCGCGCGGTCACGTGCCCACCACAGCAGGCTGGATGAGGTGATACAGCCGCTCCGGATTCAGCTCGTCACCGTGGACTTCACGGACGAGGCTGCCACGCACGAGGACGACCGCCCGATCGCAGATATGGGCTAGCTCTTCAAGATCCGAGCTGACGATGATCACGGCTGCGCCGTTTGCCGCGGTGCGCCTGATCAGGCGATAGATATCCGCGCGGGCAACGGCGTCCACCCCTTGGGTGGGTTCGTCGAGCAGCAGGAGCTTCGGCCCGCGCTGCATCCAGCGGGCCAGGATGACCTTCTGCTGATTCCCGCCCGAGAGCCAGTCCAGCGGGCTGGCAATCGATTCGGTCTTGATCATGAATTGATCCACGAGGCGGCGACTTTCCCGGCGTTCCGTGGCCTGCTGCATCCACAGGCGGCGAAAGTAGCGAGCCGCCGCGGCCGCTGAGAGGTTCTCCTGAACCGACTGGTCGAGGAATGCCGCGTCGCCTCTCCTGTCCTCGGGAACATACGCGACTCCGGCCGCCATCGCCTGCTTCGGACTGCGGAATGGCCCGGCGCGGTCACCCACCAGGGCAACGCCAGCTCGTGTCTTCAAGTCACCGAACAACGCTCGCAGCAGGGAGGTACGGCCAGACCCTAGCAGCCCCGCTATCCCGAGGATCTCGCCGGGTCGCACCGAGAAACTGACGTCGCTGACCGGCCCGGCTGACAGGCGCTCGACGATCACGGACGGAGTGCCGCCGGTGACCGATGCCGGAACCGAGTAGAGCTTGTCGACGGCACGGCCGGCGATCAGCTCGATGACCTCCTGCTCGGTAGTCGAAGCCGCATCGCAGGTCGCGATGCTCCTGCCGTCGCGCAAGATCGTCAGTCTGCTGGCGAGCGACAGGACCTCACGGAGCCGGTGGCTGACGAAGAGGATGGCCTGACCCTGCCGCGCCCGGCGCCGCAGCGAGTCGAAGAGCAACTCGACCTCATGGTCAGGCAGGCTTGCTGTCGGCTCGTCCAGAACCAGAATCCGCTGGGCGGCTTCGTCGTCATGCAGCGCGCGCGCTATCGCGACCATCGTCCGGCCGGCCGGTCTCAAGTCTCCGGCGAGCGTGCGCGGCGTCGCGTCTATGTCAAATCGCCCGAGGACGTCAGCGACGAGCGTATTCAGGGCTCGCCAGGAGATGCGCCTTCCCCTGGCGAGCGGGTACCGCGCATAGAGCGCGAAGTTCTCTGCCACCGTCATGTCATTGAACAGGCCGAGGTCCTGGTGAACGAAGCGCAGCCCGGCGGCGTGGCTGGCCTCCGGGCTCATCGCCTCGACGGGGTAGGCGCGATCACCCAGCGTGATGATGCCGCCCCGGTCGGCGGGCTGCACTCCGGCTAGCACCTTGATCAAGGTGGACTTTCCGGAGCCGTTCCCGCCGATCAGGGCATGCACCGAGCCCGGCTGGACCTGAATGCTGACGTCGTCAAGGGCTCGTGTGGTCCCGAAGGTCACCGATACCCCGGACACTTGGAGGGCTGGCCCTCCCCGTCCGGCATCCCTGCCATCGATCACCCGCCGCTCCAGATCTTTTCGTACGCCGCAACGTAGTTGACGCTCGTGTGGTAGGCGCCTGACGCTGGCAGGTTATGCGTCGCGTCCACCAGCTGGAGGCCTTCTCCCTCAGGTACGGGCGGGTCGCCGGCGAACAGCCGGTTCAGAGTGTCTGCCGCGGCCCAGCCGGCCTGCGCGTTGTCCTCACCGACGATGGCGCTGATGCCGCCGTTGGTCCGTAGCAGGTCAAACGCGGCGGTTTCAGTCCCCTGGGTCGCCGAGAGCAGGGGCTTCCCGGTTGCCTTGATCGCCGCGGCGACGCCGCTGAGGAAGACCGACGTAGACAGGGCGTCCACCGCGTTGGCGTCCGGATGCTGCAGGTATGCGGACTGGAACAGGCCCTTGAGCGCCTCCGGGGTGTACTGCTCGAGCGTGAACGGGATGTTGTAGACCGTGCAGCCGGAGCACTGCGCGAAGGCGGCTTCTGTCGCCTGCTGCGCGACAACTCCGTAGGTAATGTCAGTGAGGTCGTAATTGATGACTTTTGCTTTCCCGTCCGTGGCATTGATAAGCCAGTACGCCTGCGCCTTCGCCGCAGCCGCCGCGTACGACTCCAGAGTCGGGTACTGGGAGGACGGAATGACCGATGCCGTGAAGAGGGACGGACCGGCGGACTGTGGCAGGTTCTGATTACAGTCAAACCCGTCCATGTTGACCACCGGTATCTTGTCCGCCTTGGCCGTGATCAGAGGCTGCTTTATGTCAGCGCAGTCGATGGCGTTAGTTATTATGCCATCGGCCCTTGCCGCTATGGCCTGGTTAAGGCATGTGACGAAGGCGTTGTTCACGTCCGATGCGCCATCGCACACGTGCGTGGTCCAGCCCAGGGCCGCCCCGGCTGCGACCACGCCAGCGGTGCCTGTAGCGCAGCTGGTTGCCTGACCGCATGAGACGACCCAGACATCCTTTCCGCGTACCGCTTTCGGGCCGGTGGTCGGCAGGGAGCCGCCTGTTCCCTCGTAAAACTGTGCGAGGTAGGCCTGCACCTGGGTAAGGAATGCCGAGTCTGAAGGAGTGGACGACGCCGCCTGGCTCGCACTCGGCGAGGCGGACGAGCTCGGCGAGGAGGACGCACTCGGCGTGGAGGAGGAACTCGAGGAGGAGGACGCACTCGAGCAGCCCGTCGCCAATGCCGCGAGGGTAATAACTGTGAGCGCCACGCCTAGACGGCGCGGCAAGATCCGATGGGAGGTATGCATTTCTCACTCACTTCTATGTCGGGTGAGGGACAGCTACGATGACCTGGATCACCCCCGTGGCTCATGTTCGCATCGCCATATCACCTGGCTGAGCGCGTCATCCCGGTAGATGGAACAACATCTGCAGAGCGCAGGGGCCGTTAGGCAGCATCACTTCGGGGCCAGGCGCAGCCGACCCGGTGGACCTGTCAAGACCGCTATCTGAGGAGGGACCTGTGTCGCTTAGCGCAGCAGACATAGTCGAGATTCATCAGCTATACGCGCGCTACAGCCATGCTATTGACTCAGGAGATGGAATTGCTTACGCAGCGTGTTTCACCCCCGACGGCACAATGGACACCACCGTCCGGGGCGTATTCACTGGCCCGGCCGAACTCGCAACGGTCGTCAGTTCCCCTGCAAATGTCATCAGGCACGTGCCGCTGAATATCGTCTTGACCGGGGAGGCGGATGTGGCCTTTGGGCAGGCCTACCTCGTGGTCTATTCGGGACGGGATGGCAAGCCAGCGGTCGTTAGCACCGGCAGGTACGAGGATCGGCTCGCCAGGCAGGATGGGGCCTGGCTCTTCACGTTCCGGCGGTTCATACCGGACTGACGGATGCGGTGCCATCGTGCTG
>JASHXJ010000155.1 GCA_030043595.1 Trebonia sp. | reverse complement strand
GCGGGCCGCGGACATGCCGGGCGCCGGGTTCGCCGCAGGGCCGTGCCTGTTCAAGGACACGATGCAGCTCGCCGCGTTCAACAACAACCAGTTCGCGCTGGGGCACACCGCGATGACGATCAACGAGGGCCTGCCGCTCTACCTGGTCCACCGGCTGGAGCAGCGCTTCGACCTCTCCTCGATGACCGTCGGCATCCTGGGCATGGCGTTCAAGGGCGGCTCGGACGACATCAGGTCCAGCCTGTCGTACAAGCTCAAGCGGATCCTCGCGTTCAAGGCGCACAGGGTGCTGTGCGCTGACCCCTACGTCACCGCCGATGACAACCTGCTGCCCCAGGAGGCGGTCATCGCGCAGTCCGACCTGCTGGTCATCGCCACGCCGCACCCGGAGTACCGCGACCTGGTGACCGACAAGCCGGTGGCCGACATCTGGAACGTCCTTGGGACAGGTGTCAGAGTATGACAGCTGACACGCCGCGGGTCTCCGTGGTAGTGCCTGCCTACAACGAGAGCGAGCACATCGTCCCAGTCCTTGACCGGCTCTTCGAATCGGTGCGGCTGCCGTGCGAGGTGCTGGTGGTCGTCGACACCGAGGACGATACGACGATCCCGGTGGTGACCGAGTACTCGGCGAAGGAGCCGCGGATCCGCTGCCTGATCAACACCTACGGCCGCGGCCCGGCCAACGCGATCAGGTTCGGCATCGACTCGGCCGCCGCGCCGGTCGCGGTGGTGACGATGGCGGACGGCTGCGACGACCCGCGGCAGATCGACGACCTGGCCCGGCTGGTGGACCGCGGGGTGGCGGTGGCCGCCGCCTCCCGGTACATGCCTGGCGGCCAGCAGGTCGGCGGCCCCATCCTCAAGGGCCTGCTGTCGAAGCTGGCCGGCCGGTCGCTCAAGCTGCTCGCGCACGTCGGCACCCGGGACGCCACGAACTCGTTCAAGGCCTACTCGACCGACTTCGTCCGCGCGGTCGGCATCGACTCGCGGGACGGGTTCGAGATCGGCATCGAGCTCACGGCCAAGGCCAAGCGGATGCGGATGCCGGTGGCGGAGATCCCCACGATCTGGCTGGACCGCCAGGCAGGAGTGTCCAACTTCAAGGTCGCCAAGTGGATACCTGGCTACCTGCGGTGGTACCAGTTCGCCTTCGGGCGGCGGCTGACGGCCGAGCGGGTCAGGGCATATGGCAATAAAATCCGAAAGGAAGACAGACAGTAATGCCGGCTGGTTTGTGGCAACAGGGACAGAAGGTTCTGATCAGCGGGTCGGCCGGGTTCATCGGCGGCTACGTGGTCGAGGAACTGCTCGCGAAGGGTTACACCGTCGTCGGCGTCGACAACTTCTCCAAGTACGGGAAGGTCGCCAAGTCGTACGACAGCCACCCGAACTACCAGCTGGTCGAGGGCGACTGCCGTGACGTGGAGCTGCTGACGCGCCTGCTTGACGACTGCGATCACTTCATCGCGGGCGCCGCGATGATCGGCGGCATCTCCTACTTCCACACCTACGCTTACGACCTGCTCGCCACCAACGAGCGGATCATCGCCGCCTCCTGCGACGCGGCGATCAAGGCGCACAAGTCCGGCAGGCTGCAGAAGGTCACGTACCTCTCGTCCTCGATGGTGTTCGAGTCCACCACCGAGTGGCCGTCCTACGAGGGCCAGGAGCGCGAGGTGCCGCCGCCGCTGTCCTCTTACGGCTTCCAGAAGCTGGCCGTGGAGTACTTCGCCCGCGCGGCGTGGGATCAGTACGAGCTGCCGTACACGATCGTGCGGCCGTTCAACTGCGTGGGCATCGGCGAGTCGCGCGCCCTCGGCGACGAGGAGATCCTGTCCGGCAACGTCAGGCTCGCGATGAGCCACGTGGTGCCGGACCTGGCGCAGAAGGTGCTCAAGGGCCAGGACCCGCTGCACATCCTCGGCTCAGGCGAGCAGGTGCGGCACTACACCTACGGGGGCGACCTGGCCCGCGGCGTGGTCATGGCCATGGAGCACCCGGACGCGCGGAACGAGGACTTCAACCTGTCCACCGCGCAGTCCACGACCGTGCTCGAGCTCGCGCAGGCGATCTGGCGGAGGGTCAAGGGCGACGGCGAGCCGCTGCACGTGGTGAGCGACGACCCGTTCGAGTACGACGTGCAGCGCCGCGTCCCGGCCACGGAGAAAGCCAAGCGGGTGCTGGGTTTCGAGGCCACCACCTCGCTCGACCAGATGCTCGACGAGGTGATCCCCTGGATCGCCCAGGCCGTCGCGAACGGCACGATCTAGCCTCCGGGCTTCCCGCGTCGACGATGCTCAGGCATCGTCGACGCGGCACCGCTCCGCCGCGGCGAGCCGTAGTGACCAGCGGGGCAAGTGAACGTAGCCTAGGACCGTGGACCGGCGAATCTTCGGGCTCGAGAACGAATACGGCGTGACGTGTACATTCCGGGGACAGCGGCGGCTGTCACCGGATGAGGTGGCCCGCTACCTCTTCCGTCGCGTCGTGTCGTGGGGCCGCAGCAGCAATGTCTTCCTCCGCAACGGGGCGCGGCTCTACCTCGACGTGGGCAGCCACCCGGAGTACGCCACCCCGGAATGCGACAACGTTATCGACCTCGTGGCGCACGACAAGGCGGGCGAGCGGATCCTCGAGGGGCTGCTGGTCGACGCCGACCGGCGGCTGCGCGAGGAAGGCATCGCCGGCGACATCTACCTGTTCAAGAACAACACAGACTCGGCCGGCAACTCCTACGGGTGCCACGAGAACTACCTGGTGGGCAGGCACGGGGAGTTCGGCAGGCTGGCGGACATCCTC
>JASHXJ010000154.1 GCA_030043595.1 Trebonia sp. | reverse complement strand
GCGCGGTCGACCGGCTGCCGGACGGGCTGCCGCCCTTCTTCGGCAGGCTGCTGCGGATCATGCACACCGACGAGCCCGACCTGGATGAGGTGGAACGCGAACTGCGGGCCAACGGCTTCCTGCGGCCGGGAATCTCGGTGGACCTTGACGCGCTGCGCGCCTTCCTCGCGCCGCTCGCCGAGCCCTCGTCGGTGGAGACGTTCAAGTTCAGCCGGGAATGGATGCGCTGGGAGGCGGCGCGCGTCACCGATCTGAGCGCGTCCAACATCTCCCGCAAGTTCAACGTGCCGCCCTCGTACGTGCTGATCCACCGGGTGTCGACCGCCGGCATCGGCGTGCTGTGCCAGCTGGAATGCGAGGGGGCGTTCCGGGCCGAGGTGCTGCGCTGGGTGCCCGGCTATACCGACGACCCGCTCACCGAGGCGGAAGCCGTTCCGACGGCCTCCTGAGGACGGCACCAGCCGGGCCAGGGACCGGGCATAGCGCGACCCGGGATGGCCCGCGGGCATCCCGGGTCGCTGGGGTGGAGACGGGTGCTAGCCGGTTGTCTCGATCGTTATCCGGAGGTCGTCGGCGCGCTGCCAGGCGCGCAGCAGCCTGCGTTCGGCGCGCTGCCGGATCCGGTCCAGCCGGCGGAGCTCGGCCGCCTGCCGTCCGATTCTTGACTGCCGCGCTCGCTCGAGCTGGTCGAGATGTCGTTCCCGTGCCAGTGTTTGTGACGTATACATGACTGATCTCCGCATCGTGTGCGTCGGTTGTGGTCTGTTGTGCCGCATCGTGTGCGTCGGTTGCTTCGTCATTGCTGCCGGGAAGGCCAATCCGGGGGATGAATGTGACATTCAGCCGGTAATAGGCGGCTCGATGGCACATTCATCCGGTCGCTTACGCCGCCTGCTCGCCGGCCTTGGCGATCTCGGCGTCCTCCTTGCGCGGACGGCCGCGCGGCCGCTTCCGCGGGACGATCGTGCCGCGCAGGAGCAGTTCCCCGCCCCAGACGCCCCACGGTTCCCGCCGCTCAAGCGCGCCTTCGAGGCAGCTGATCCTTGCCCGGCAGCCCTGGCAGAGCGCCTTCGCCTGCTCCACGTCCTCGGGAGCCTCGGCGAAGAACAGTTCCGGGTCTTCCGTGCAGGGAAGGTCCAGGCCGCTTGGCAGGCCGGCCACGTCGAACAGCGTCGCGACGGTGCTCACGACCGCCTCCTGCTCGACCAGGCCGACCGTCTCGAATCCCAGCGCCCCAGGCGCCCCGGACGGTCTTGACTCGAACCCCGGCGCGCCCGCCGCGCTCACGGTGGCATCGGGCCACTGCATCGGTGCCATCCCCTCTCGCTACTGGTCCTGCTGTCCTAGTTCAGAGGGACCGGGCCTTGCGAAATAACTAGGCCGCGGACCCTGGTGGGTCCGCGGCCTGAAGGGGATCTCCGCCGGCCTTTTCTAGGCCGGTTCCCGTTCTGGATGCGGACCCGATGCGCCATCGCCGCCGACGTTGACGCGGGTCTTGTGGACGTACTGCTTGCGGTTGTCGATCGGCAGCCCGGCAGCCATAACGGCAGCCGGCTGCGTCATGGCCGCGGTCCGCCGCGGCTTGACGAAGACGACATGCGTCATGGCGGCGGCCGGGCCGAGGTTCTGCGGCAGGGCAGACTGCGTCCCTGTACCGGACAGGGTGGCCCATGGCGTGACGACGCCAGGAAGGACGGCGCCATCACGGGCGATCGAAGCGTTGAGCGCATTGGTCAGCACGGTGGGCACCTCCTCCCGGAAGGGTCGACACTGTGGCCCACGGACATGAAAGCAGCCTACGTAACCGCCCCCGGCAGGGCAACAGATTTTTGACGTGCAAATATTTGCGCCGTCCGCGTAATCCATAGCGCGCAATTCCGGTACGCATGCAAAGGTCCACAGGAGTGGCCCGTGTGACAGCGACCGGACGCCACCGGGACGGCGGCGGCGGGAAAGGTGGCGGGAGAGGTGGCGGGAGACCGGTCAGGGCGGGCCGGGCTTGGGCGTGGTCCGGATCAGGCCTTCCTGGACCACCGAGACCACGAGGTCCCCGGCGGCCGTGAACACCTCTCCCCTGGCCAGCCCGCGGGCGCCGTAGGCGATCGGTGACTCCTGCGCGTACAGCAGCCACTGGTCGGCGCGGAACGGCCGGTGGAACCACATCGCGTGGTCAAGGCTCGCCCCCGAGGTGTGCCCGTCGTACCAGGACACGCCGTGCTCGAGCAGCACGGTGTCCAGCAGCGTCAGGTCCGAGGCGTAGGTCATCAGGCATACGTGCAGCAGCGGGTCGTCCGGCAGGTCCCCGTCCACCCGCAGCCAGACGAGGTTGTGCGCGGTGCGCAGCGACGGGTCGCGCGCGGCCTCGATGCTGAGCGGCCCGACCGACCGCAAGTCGATCGGGCCGTCACGGAAATGACCGGGCAGGGCGACGCCGAGCGCCTCCTCGAGGCGCTCGGCGTTGCGCCGGACGTCCTCGGGCGGCGGCACCAGCGGCATCGGCGTGCCGTGCACCAGTCCCGGCTCCGGCCGGTGGAAGGAGGCGGACAGGGTGAAGATCGTGCGGCCGTGCTGGATGGCGGACACCCGGCGGGTGGTGAACGAGCGCCCGTCGCGTACCCGGTCCACCGCGTAGACGAGCGGTACCGCCGGGTCACCAGGGCGGATGAAGTAGGCGTGCAGCGAGTGCACCGGACGGTCCTGCGGAACGGTCCGCCCGGCGGCGACCAGCGCCTGCCCGGCCACCTGCCCGCCGAACACGCGCTGCACGGTCTCGTCCGGGCTGCGGCCGCGGAAGATGTTGGCCTCGATCTGCTCCAGGTCCAGCAGGTCGAGCAGCTTGTCCAGCGCGTCGCTCATCGGCGCCGCTCCGGCACGGGCACCAGTCCGGCGAGGAACCGCGACCGCTGGCGGACGTGCTCGCCGCCGGGCGCGCGGGCGGGTGCCCAGGACAGGTGCAGGTGCCGCCGCGCCCTGGTGACGGCCGCGTAGAGCAGCCGCCGCTCCTCCTCCACAGCCGCCTGGCTTCGCGCATGCACGATCGGCATTATGCCCTCGACCAGCCCGGGCAGCAGAACAGCGTCCCACTCGAGCCCCTTCGCCGCGTGCATCGTGGCGAGCGTCACCGCGCTCGCGACAGGAGCGTGCCCGGTCTCGGCCCGCCGGGCGAGCTCGGCGGCGAAGTCCGCGAGCGACGCCTGGGGGCGCGCCGCGGACAGGGCCGCGGCCAGCGCGGCGATCGCGGCCAGCGACT
>JASHXJ010000153.1 GCA_030043595.1 Trebonia sp. | reverse complement strand
CGTTCCGCGGCGGCCGCCGCCCGCGCCCCGGTGCGGGTCGGCCATCCGCCTGCCGAGCCGGAGGCGCTGCTGCGCGAGGTCAGCACCGGCCTGCATGCCCTGCCGTCGGTGCGGTACGCCTCGCGCGCCTGGCTGTCGGTGCCCGGTCAGGGCGAGGGACTGATCATCTCGGTCGCCCTCGACGACCCGGCCAGCGAGCCGGCCCACGAGGCGGTCGTCGGCACGATCGAGGCGGCCGTGGCCGCGGTGCCGCTGCAGGCCGTGTTCCCGATCGACGTCACGTTCCCCGGCGAAGCCGAGCCCGACCTGGTGGACGACTGGGTAGCCCGCAACACGCGCCCGTTCTACACCAGGGACTAACGTCCGCCAGCCCGTCCCCTGCGCGGCACTCAGATGTTGAAGCCGAGCGCGCGGAGCTGCTCGCGGCCGTCTTCTGTGATGTTCTCCGGGCCCCACGGCGGCATCCAGACCCAGTTGATCCGGAAGTCGGCGACCACGCCGTCCAGGGCCTCGCGTGCCTGCTCCTCGATCACATCGGTGAGCGGGCACGCCGCGCTGGTCAGCGTCATGTCCAGGGTGGCCACCTTGTCGGCGTCCACGTCGACGCCGTAGACCAGGCCGAGGTCGACGACGTTGATGCCCAGCTCGGGGTCGACCACATCGCGCAGGGCCTCCAGGACGTCCTCGACCTCCTGCGACAGGCCCTCGGCGGCGTTCTCTGTCATGCTTGCCCTCCGTCAGTCTCCGCGAGCGCCCGGGCGGTGGCGTCCTTCCACGCCATCCAGCTGAGCAGCGCGCACTTGATGCGGGCCGGGTACTTCGACACGCCCGCGAAGGCCAGCGCGTCCTCGAGAAGGTCCTCGTCCGGCTCGGACCGTGCCTGGCCCTTGGACTGCATCAGCGCGAGGAAAGCGTCACCGATCTTCATCGCCTCGCTGACGGGCTTGCCGATCACGAGGTCCGTCATCACCGAGGCGCTCGCCTGGCTGATCGAGCAGCCCAGCGATTCGTAGGAGACGTCATCGACCACCTGCTCGCCGCCGACGTCCTTCAGCGTGACCCGCAGCGTTACCTCGTCGCCGCACGTCGGGTTCACGTGGTACACCTGGGCGTCGTAAGGATCCCGCAGGCCCTTGTGGTGCGGGTTCCGGTAGTGGTCCAGGATGATCTCCTGGTACATGGACTCAAGCAGCATGGCATGTCCTTCGGAGGGTCCGGGGGGTCGTCCCCCCGGGCCGGCAGGTCCTAGAACGCGACGTCATCGTCTGGTGTTCCATGGTCAGCCGCCGAAGAACCGCTTCGCGTGCCTGATGCCCTCGACGAGGGCGTCCACCTCGGCGTGCGTGTTGTAGAGGTAGAAGGAGGCACGGGTGCTCGCCTGGATACCCAGCGCGCGGTGCAGCGGCCAGGCGCAGTGGTGCCCCGCCCGTACCGCGACGCCGCGGTCGTCCAGCACCTGGCTGAGGTCGTGCGGGTGGATGCCGTCCAGCGTGAACGAGATCGCGCTGCCGCGGTTTTCCGGCGCTGTCGGCCCCAGGATGCGCAGTCCCTCGATCTCCGCCAGCGCGGGCAGCGCATGCCGGAGCAGCTCGTGCTCGTGCTCCCTGATGCCGTCGAGGCCCACGTCGGTCAGGTAGTCGATCGCCGCGCCAAGCCCCACCGCCTGCGCGATCGGCATCGTCCCGGCCTCGAACTTGTGCGGCGGCGGCGCGAACGTGCTCCGCTCCATCCGGACGCTCTCGATCATCTCGCCGCCGCCGAGGAACGGCGGCATCTCCGCAAGCAGCTCGCGCCGTGCCCAGAGCACGCCGATGCCGGTGGGGCCGCACATCTTGTGGCCGGTGAACCCGACGAAGTCCGCGCCGAGGTCAGCCACGTCCACCCGGCCGTGCGGCACCGACTGGGCCGCGTCGACCAGCACGAGCGCGCCGGCCGCGTGCGCGCGGGCGACGATGTCCTGCACCGGGTTGATGGTGCCGAGCACGTTGGACTGGTGCGCCAGCGCGACCAGCCGGGTCCGCGGGTTGATGAGCTCACCGGCCTGCGACAGGTCGAGCCGCCCGTCCTCGGTAACGCTGAACCAGCGCAGCCGGGCGCCGGTCCGCTCGCACAGCAGCTGCCACGGAACCAGGTTCGAGTGGTGCTCCATCTCGGTGATGACGATCTCGTCGCCGTCCCGCAGCGCGAGCGGGCCGGACAGCGCGGTGGCGTTGCCGAACGAGTACGCGACCAGGTTGATGGCCTCGGAGACGTTCTTCGTGAAGATCACCTCGGTCTCGTCCGCCGCGCCGATGAACCGCGCCGCCTTGAGCCGGGCGCCCTCGTAGGCCTCGGTCGCCTCTTCGCCGAGCTCGTGCGTCGCCCGGTGGATGTTCGCGTTGTGCCGCTCGTAGAACTCGGTCAGCGTGTCGATCACCTGGCGCGGCTTCTGCGACGTGTTCGCGCTGTCCAGGTAGACCAGCGGCCGCCCGCCCCGGACGGTCCGGTCCAGGATGGGGAAGTCCTTGCGGATTCGCCCGACGTCCAGGCTCTGCTTCCCGTTCGCCGCGGCACCAGGGCTCCCTGTGCTCATGCTGTCGCCTCCGCTGCCGCGGTGAACCGCTCGTAGCCCTCGTTCTCCAGGACCTCGGCCAGCTCCGGGCCGCCCTCTTCGACGATCCGCCCGCCCGCGAACACGTGCACGAAGTCCGGTCGCACGTACTGCAGGATCCGGTTGTAGTGGGTGATCAGCAGCACGCCGTGGCCCGGCCGCGCGCGGAACCGGTTGATGCCCTCGGCGACGATCTTCAGCGCGTCGACGTCGAGGCCGGAGTCGGTCTCGTCGAGGATCGCGATCTTCGGGTCGAGCAGCTCGAGCTGCAGGATCTCGTGGCGCTTCTTCTCGCCGCCGGAGAACCCCTCGTTGAGGCTGCGCTCGGCGAACTTGGAGTCGATGGCCAGGCCGTTCATGGCGCCGCGCAGCTCCTTCATGAAGTCGCGCAGCTTCGGCGCCTCGCCGCGGACCGCGGTCACCGCGGTGCGCAGGAAGTTGGACACCGTGACACCGGGTACCTC
>JASHXJ010000152.1 GCA_030043595.1 Trebonia sp. | reverse complement strand
GAACACGATCCGCGCGCCGGAGGCACCGAGCGGGTGGCCGAGCGCGATCGCGCCGCCGTTGACGTTCACGGTGGCGGGCGTGGCGCCGAGCTCGCGCGTCGACTGGATGCCGACCGCGGCGAACGCCTCGTTGATCTCGATGAGGTCGAGGTCGGCTGCCGTCTTGCCGGACTTCCGCAGCGCCTTCTTGATCGCGCTGGCGGGCTGGGAGTGCAGCGAGTTGTCCGGTCCGGCGACCGTACCCCACGCGCCGATCTCGGCGAGGACGCTGGCGCCCAGCCGCCGCGCGGCGTCCGCGGAGGCGACGACGACCGCGCAGGCGCCGTCGGAGATCTGCGAGGAGGACCCGGCGGTGATCGTGCCGTCCGCGCCGAAGGCGGGCGGCAGCTTGGCGAGCGCCTCGACCGTGGTGTCCGGGCGGATGCCCTCGTCGTCGGCGACGGTGATCGCGTCGCGATTGCGCCTGGCGCTCACCGGGACGATCTCCTCGGCGAAGATGCCGTCCTTCGCGGCGCGGGCGGCGCGCTGCTGTGACCGGGCGGCGAACTCGTCCTGCTCGGCGCGGCTGATGCCGAGCGACTTGGTGTGGCCTTCCGTGGACTCGCCCATCGACAGCCCGTCGAACGCGTCGGTCAGGCCGTCGAGCGCCATCGCGTCGGCCACCTGGACGGGTCCGTACTTGTAGCCCCGGCGGGAGTTCTGCAGCAGGTGCGGCGCGTTCGTCATCGACTCCATGCCGCCGGCCACGATGACCTCGTACTCGCCCAGCCTGATCAGGTCCGCCGCCATCGCGATCGCGTCGAGGCCCGACAGGCACACCTTGTTGACCGTCGTGGACGGCGTGGTCATCGGGATGCCCGCCTTGACCGCGGCCTGGCGGGAGGTGATCTGCCCGGTGCCGGCCTGCAGGACGTGACCCATGATCACGTACTCGACGTCCGCCGGGTCCACCCCCGCGCGGGCGAGCGCGCCCGTGATCGCGAAGCCGCCTAGTTCGGCGGCGGAAAAGCCGGCCAGCGACCCGAGCAGGCGGCCGATTGCGGTGCGCGCTCCGCCGATTATCACTGGGTCGCCCATGCCGGCCTCCTGAGTCGTGCTGTGACACCTACCTGAAACGATACCCAGCGATGCGCGCTCGCCAGGGCGCCGCATGTCCGGCGGCTGACCGGGATCAGCTCCAGGTCTTGCCGTTCCAGTGCATGATCAGGGTCTCCGGCTGGTCGCCCGGCTCCTGGGAGCCCACCGCCCAGGCGTTGCTGACCGAGGTCGCGGCGACGCCGTACAGGCTGCTGTCAGAACTGTCCCCCGGGTTGGCGACCGGGGTCCACGCGTGCCCGGTCCACCGCAGCAGCAGCGAGACGGTGGAGTTATACCCCACGGCCCAGGCGGTGCCGCCGGGAACGAACGTGACGCCGTCGAGGACGACGACAGGACCGGAAAAGGAGCCGACGGGCACTGCTCGCCAGGTCTTGCCATTCCACAGCATGCTGGTGGCGGTAGCAGCGGTGGTCGTGCTGTTCCAATCTGCCCCGACTGCCCACACGGCGCCTGCCGGACCGGCGGCCAGCGCGTTCAGGAAATTGTTAGGACCTTGCAGCGGGGAAGAGACCGACTTCCACAGGCGGCCGTTCCACCGCAGCAGGAGGCCGCGAATTCCGTGCGGGAAATACTGGCCGCCTGCCCAGGCCGTGCTGTCGCCTGTCACGGCGACACCGTAAAGACGGGCCGGTGCGGGCGCCTCGGACGGAACCACGTACCAGCGGTTGCCGACCCAGTGCAGGATGAGGGCGTCCTCCAGATCGTGGGTCGCGCCGACCGCCCAGACGCTGTTCCCCCGCGCCGCCACGGCGTAGAGCTCGCCGGGAATCGTGGCCGCGCCCGCCTGCACGCTCCACCTCGTGCCGTTCCAGTGCATGACCAGGGTCTTGTCGCTCGAACCCGTTTCGGTCCAGCCAACCGCCCACGCGTCGGCTGCCGAGACGATACTCACCCCGGTAAGCACCCCCTCCACCGGCTTGGGGTTCGTCACCTGCGACCATCCCGTGCCGTTCCACCGCAGCAGCAGCGTCCTCAGGATGCCGGTGCTGCCCTGGACGAATCCGACGGCCCAGGCATCGCTGCCCGAGGCGGCGGCGACACCGAACAAGACGCCGGGGATGGCCAGTGACGTAACGCCGGCTGCGGTCTGCCCGGGCGCAGACCGCGCCGGAGCGGCGATTGCCCCCATCGCGGCCAGGGATATCGCGGCTGCCGGGATGGCGACGCTGCACAGCCGGTTTGCGCGACCCATACGCCGATGCTAAGCCAGGGAATTGCGTTGTTCCACGGCCCGCGATGCCCCGCTAGGGTGGTCAAATGGCTGATGAGGCAGCTAACGAACCTGATGCCGCGTTGCCGGGCATGCTACTGCGCATCGATCACGTGGGCATCGCCTGTCATTCGCTGGAAACGGCGATCGAACGGTACGGAACGCTCTTCGGGCTGCGGGTGGTCGGCCTGGAGACCAACGAGGAGCAGGGGGTGCGCGAGGCGATGCTGGCGGTCTCTGCCGGGTCGCCCGCGGGGGCATCGTATGTGCAGCTGCTCGAGCCGCTCGGGCCGGACACCCCGGTTGGCAGGTTCCTCGCACGGCGCGGTGAGGGGCTGCACCATGTGGGTTACGCGGTGCCCGACCTCGCTGCCGCGCTCGAGGCTGTCGTCGGCCGCGGCGCGCGGCTGATCGATCAGCGCCCGCGGCACGGGTCGATGGGCGCCTCGATCGCCTTCCTGCACCCGGCTGACCTCGGCGGCGTGCTGACCGAGCTGGTGCAGCCGCGGGACGTACGCGAAACGTGACCTTTGCCCGGCAACGACGGGACTTCTGAGGCGCGGAAGACCCGTAGACTTCGGGGCAGGCACGACCAAAGCCGCCAACCGGGATTGATGGGACAGAGAACTCCGAAGACCCCACCAACCGCGCGGCAGCGGAGTAGTGTGCCTGACACTGGGCGAGAAAATCGCCGGAGTCCGCGATGCAGCGCAACAATCCTTCGGAGCCACTGGCTCGGGGCTTGACGAGGGGTGGGGTTGCGGTCCGCTGACTGCCGGCGACGACCCGGCCGCTAACCCCGCTTGCCGTTCCCCCGTCTAGCCAGGATTAGGCCACATGCAATCGGATATTGACGCTCAACTGACCAGCTTCTTCGAAGAGACTCCACCGCGTGACTTCGCCAAGGTGATGCGCGGTTACGATCCCCACCAGGTCGACGAGCACATCCGGCAGCTCGCCACCGAGGTTCGCCGCCACCAGGAAGAGGCGCTGGCCGCGCGGCGCGATCTGGCCGACGCGCACCGGCAGATCCAGGAGCAGGAACGGCCGACGTACTCCGGTCTTGGCGCGCGCATCGAGCAGCTGCTGCGGCTCGCGGAAGAGCAGGCCACCGAGCTCGTCCAGGCCGCCAGGTCCGAGGCCAACGAGATCAAGGCCGCCGCGAAGGTTGACGGTGCTGAGCTGCGCGCGGCTGCCGAGAACGAGGCCGCGGAACTGCGGGCCAACGCCAAGCGTGAAACCGATGACATGCGCGGCGCGGCGGAGCGCGAGGCTGACTCGATCCGCACCACGGCGCGGCGTGAGGCGGACGAGCTGACCTCGACCACCGAGCGCGAGGTTGCGAAGCTGCGGGCCACCGCCGACCACGAGGTCGCGGAGAAGCGCGCCGCCACCGAGCGGGACATCGCCAAGCTGCGCACCACCACCGAGCGGGAGGTGGCACAGCTCAAGGCGGCGGCCAAGCGGGAGCGGGACGAGATCCTCACCACGTCCAAGCGCCAGGCCGACGAGATGCGCAGCCAGGCCCAGCGGATCCTCGAGGAGAGCGAGGCGCAGCGGGCGCAGTCCGAGGCTGAGTTTGAGATCCAGCTCGCGGCGCGCCGCGAGGAAGCCGAGCGGCAGGAGGCCGAGCGCCTCGCCGCCGCCCAGGCTGCCACGCAGAAGCTCGTCTCCGAGGCCGAGCAGCGCGCCTCCACGGCGGAGCAGCGGGCCGCCAAGGCATCCGCGCAGGCCGACCAGACCCGGCGCGACGCGGACCAGCACGCCAGGCAGCTGGTCAGCAACGCCAAGAAGAACGCCGACCAGATCGTGTCGCAGGCCAAGGCGCAGGCCGAGCAGCTGATGACCGAGGCCAAGACCGAGGCGGAGCGCCGCCGGGTGACCTCGCAGCGCGAGGTCGACGAGCTGACCCGGCAGAAGGACAACATCGCCAGCCACCTCGCCCAGGTGCGCCAGCTGCTCGGCGGGCAGCTCGGCGGCGCGATCCCGGGCATAGACGCTGCCGTTGCCGCGGCCCCGGCCAAGCCCGCTATCGCGGAAAGCGCTCCAGTCAGCGCCGCCCCCGTCGGGCCGCCCGCCGCGCCGCAGGCCGCCGCCGTGCGGCAGGCCGGGAACGGCACCGCGACCGCCCAGGCACCGCGGCC
>JASHXJ010000151.1 GCA_030043595.1 Trebonia sp. | reverse complement strand
GTCATCGCGGTCGGCGTGCTGTTCGTCGCGGTCAACGGGCTGCAGCCGCATAACCCGCAGGACATCGCCGTCACACCGGGCGGCGTCAGGCTGCTCGGCATCGGGACCACGCTCGGCATCGTCATCCAGTCGATCGCGCTGTTCCCCGTGCTGCGCCGGGCCGGGTTCAGCATGCGGCTGCGCTGGGACCTGCGGGGCGGGGAGGTCAGCGATATCGGCCGGATGGCCGGCTGGATGATGTTCTACGTTGCCTCGCAGTCACTGGGCAACCTGGTCGTGCAGCGCGTGGCGAACGACGCTTCCAACGGCGCCGCCGCGAACGGGTACTCCTCGTACGCCTTTGCCTGGCAGCTGTTCCAGCTGCCGTACGCGGTCGTCGGGATCTCGGTGATCAGCGCGCTGCTGCCGCGGATGAGCGGCCACGCGACCGACAGGCGGTACTCCCTGGTCCGGGAGGACTTCTCGACAGGGGTCAGGCTGGCGTCCGTCATCGTCGTGCCCGCCGCGGTCTTCCTCGGCGTGCTCGGCGCCCCGCTGTGCGAGTTCCTCTTCGCGCACGGCAGCACCGATACGGCGGAGGCCAGGTACATCGGCGAGGTGTTCGGCATGTTCGCGCTCGGCCTGGTGCCGTTCATGCTCACCCAGCTGCAGCTGCGGGTCTTCTACTCCTTCCACGACAGCCGCACCCCGGCGGTCATCGGCATGGTGATGCTCGTGGTCGGGGTCATCGGCGACCTCGTCGCGCTGAGCGTGCTCCCGTCACGGCAGGTGGTGATCGGGCTTGCCGCCGCTTACGACCTGATGACGCTCACCGGCGCGGTACTGTCGTGGCCGCTGCTGCTGCGCCGGGTGGGCAGCCTGGACGGCTGGCGGATCACCCGCAGCCTCGTCCGGATGTTCCTGGCCACGCTGCCCGGCCTCGTGTTCGCCTTCGTGACCATGGCCGTTGTCGGGTCCGTGCTGCACGGGGGCGGCGTGCTGTACGGCCTGGTGAGCACGGTTATCGGCGGCAGCGGCGCGCTGCTGCTGTACGCGTTCTGCGCGCGGGTGCTCGGGATCGAGGAGTTCCGTGTGCTGGTACGCTCCGTCGCGGGCCGTTTCGCGCGGTTACATAACAAATCCGCTTCAATGTCATTACAGTAAGACGGGCAGGTAATGGCGGACAGGTGACCGATTCTGGAACAACTGCCACATGCACGAGAACTCACGTGCACACTCCGCATGCGGGTGTGCGACATTGAAGCTGTTCGCGTATAACGGTGAATGGCCGGCCTGGAATCAGCGACCGGTTGCCGATTCCGGTCCGGTGCCGGACATTAGCATTGGAGTACCCGCGGCGGGACCCGCACGGTCATTCTGGACACCCGGGGCTGGAAGGAGGCCGAGAGCGGCCCACTCTTGGCGTTGACGTATGAGCACGTACACCTCTGAACCAGGAACCCGGCTCGCCGGGCGGTACCTCCTTGTGGACCAGGTGGCCGCGGGCAGCGGCTGGACCATGTGGAAGGCCCTGGACGAGACACTCGCCCGTCCGGTGTCCGTGCTGACCTTCGCCCCGAATTTCCCGCGGATTCCGCAGGTGGTAACCGCCGCGCGAGCCGCGAGCCGGCTGACCGACCCGCGGCTGGCCCAGGTGTTCGACGTCGAGGACGTCGGCGATCAGGCGTACGTGGTCCTGGAATGGGTGGGCGGCGAGTCGCTGACCGACCTGGTCGCCGACGGCCCGCTTGACCCGGCCCGGGCGTGCGCCCTGGTGTCCGACGCCGCGCGGGCGCTCGCCGCCGCGCATGCCGCCGGCCAGGCTCACCTGCGGCTGACGCCGGAATCGCTGCGCTGGACGCGCAGCAGCGGGGTAAAGATCATCGGACTGGGCATCGGCGCCGCCCTCGCCGGAGCGGGCCTGACCGGGGCGGCGGCGAGCGACCCCGCGGTCACCGACACCCGTGACCTGGCCGCGCTCGCGTACGCGGCGCTCACCGGCTACTGGCCGGGCGATTCGCAGACTGGCCTGCCGCCCGCCCCGGTCTCTGACGGGGTCGTCTGCACACCACGCCAGGTGACAGCGGACGTTTCACCGGCCGTCGACGGAGTGGTCTGCCGGGCGCTGCTGCAGCGGCCGGGACGGCAAGGGCCGCCGATCCTGACTCCCGGCGCGTTCGCTGAGGCGCTCAGCAGCGTGGCGCCGCCAGTGCCGCTCCCTGAGCCTGCGCCCGCCATGCCGCGCGGCACCGTCGGCCGGCGGTCCGGTCATCCGGACCGGGACCCGTACTCCGGCTATCCGCCGCACCCTGACGATCCGGGCAGCTGGGCGCTGTCAGAGCGGGGTCGCGGCGATGGCGGCTACCAGCGTCACTATCCCGCCGAGCGCGGCGCGGCAAGCCGCGCCATCATCACCCTGGTGATCGTCCTCGTGCTCGCGGCGGTCGCCGCGACGGCGTGGGTGATCAGCAGCAGCCTGCACAAGTCCAGCGGCAGTCAGGGCAGCAAGCTGCCGCACACCAGCGCCAGTTCCGTGCACGCGGGATCGGCCGTCCTGCGGCCGACCGGTATCAGCACGTTCAACATCTTCGGCACCGACAACGAGGACCTGCCGCAAGCGCCGCTGGCCATCGATGACAAGCCTGGCACGTACTGGGGTACCGACACTTACAAGCAGTATCCGAACTTCGGGAACCTGAAGCCGGGCACGGGCCTGATCATCGACATGGGCCGGACGGTGCGGCTGAGCCAGGTGGAGGTACAGTTCGGCACCCAGTGCTGTACGACGGCGGAGATCTACCTCGGGAACTCCGGCGCGATGTCCAAGACCGCGCTGGGCAACTTCACGCTGGTCGCACACGCCGCCACGGCTACCGGGGAGCACGTCTACACGATCAGCTCGCGGGCGACCGGCCGCTACGTGCTCATCTGGCTGACGGGCAAGCTGCCCCCCGTCCCCGGACAGCCAGGGATGTACCAGGCGCGGATCTATAACGTCGTCATCCGCGGGGCTGACGTCTCCGGTACTACCTGACGGCCGCGCCGATGGTAGGGCGGCGGAAGCTGGCCGCCGGTGTCACGGGTGATGACGCCGGCACTGCAGGCCCCGGGGGCGAGGGGCCAGGCTCGGTCGTGGGCACGCGCGGCACGGCACGCTCCGCCGCGGGCGAGCCGTCAGACGCCGAACTGCTGCGCCGCCACATCGCGGGAGACCCTGAGGCGTTCGGCACGCTCTTCCTGCGGCATAAGGACAAGCTGTGGGCCGTCGCGCTGCGCACGGTCTGCGACCCGGAGGACGCGGCCGACGCGCTCCAGGAAGCGATGGTGTCCGCATTCCGGCGGGCCGGCGACTTCCGCGGCGAGTCGGCGGTGACGACGTGGCTGCACCGGATCGTGGTCAACGCCGCCCTGGACCGGCTGCGCCGCAGGCAGACGCGGAGCATCAGCTGGTCCGGTGACCCGGACGCACTCGAGGCACTCGCCGCCCAGGGCAGCCGCGGCGGGCCATCGCCTGGCGGCTCGCCAGCCGCCGGGTTCGCCGGCCAGGTAGCGGGCGCGCCGCCGGCCGACGCCGCTGACGCCATCGAGACCAGGCTGGACGTCGACGCGGCGCTGCGCATGCTGCCGCCCGAGCAGCGCTCGGCGCTGGTGCTCGTCGACATGATGGGCTACCCCGTCGCCGACGTGGCCGTCATCCTCGGCGTCTCCACGGGAACCATCAAGAGCCGGTGCGCGCGGGGCAGGGCACGGCTAGTGCCTTATCTTTCGCATCTGCGCACTAATTCCGCGCCGGGAGGGAACCGGCCAGCCGCCGACGGCGTCTCACCTGAGCAGGAGGGAGGCGGATGAGCAGGCGGCGGCACCCTGACGCGGAAGCGCTGGCTAGCTTCCGGGCAGGGCCAGCGAGCGGTTTCCGTGCCAGGCGGCTGGCCAGGCACGTGGCCGGCTGTGCGCGCTGCGCGTCGGTCAGCGAGCAGCTCGGCGAGGTCAGCTCGCTGCTCGCGGCGGTGCCCGCCCCGTCCCTGCCGGAACTCTTCGAACGGCGGATAACCGCGGCGCTTGCCGCGGAGGCCACCGCGCGCGCCGGTGCCGTGAGCCCGGCCGGAGTGGGTCCGCTCGCTGCCGCCGCGGATGCAGGCGCCGACGGCGCAGTCC
>JASHXJ010000021.1 GCA_030043595.1 Trebonia sp. | reverse complement strand
AAACCAGCGCTAAAACTTCTAGTCCGTCGACCGGCTCCTGCAATGGACCGAACCGCCGCCGTGATAATCGGCTCTCGCGCACGGGCCCTCCCCGGACCTGAGCCCAGCCGCAACCTGTGCTCCTGCCGCCCGCGGCCTCGTCGTCGAACCTTTGACGCTTCTATGGTTGTCAAGGGCCCACCGGAGGGTTCATCGTCCGGCTGAGGTGTCGGCAGAGTTCCCGGGCGATGTAGCGCCTAAGGCAGCGCCGGATTTTTCGGGCCTTCCCTTCGGCAGTGCGCCTGTCGACGTAGGCGCGAGTGCGGGGCAGCTGCGCATGCGGACCAGCGCGATCGCGTGAATCGCGCGGTTGACCTGTCTTGGGCCACGATTCGGATGCCAGCGCTATCGCGGGTCGCTGACCTGCTGGTTCGTGGTTCGTGAGAGCTGAACTTGCGCACTGGCGCGCCCCGTCAAGTGGCCTGGTGCCGTCTATGCGGACAGTGAGGACCACGACGGGCGCGACCGCGCGGCCGAGTCCATCGCGGTTGCCGTCACAGCATCACCAGGCCTCCCCGCCGGGCCGGACCTGCAAGTACCTAAGGCTGACCCGCCCGGCCCGGATGGCCATATCCGCATCAGCGCCACCGTCGCCGTCACCGGACAGCGCCCGGAAGAGGCCCCTGGCGTCGTCTTCACAGTCCGCCCAGACGACGAGGGACCTGATGCGCCGCCGGACCCGCCATCCCCGGGGCCGCAAGATGCCCGGCCAGCGCTATCACATCGCGGTGTGACGGCAATTCGACCCGCACCTGCCAGCGGCGAAGGCCGAACCTCGCAGCGATTGTCCGCTCATACTCCTGACGGGATACGTGTTCTTTCCGCTCTTGCTCCCGACGATATGCGCGCTGCCCGGCAGCAGTGAGATCGGCGAGTATCGCGTCCGCATCCCGCCACTTATGCTTGCGCCGGTCCCAGCCCTCCGTCCGAACGGGCGCGTCGAGCACCTCACGCGCCAGTTGCGCGGCCTTGTCAGCCAATCCCATGCTGGGGGCATACAGGAAGATGTGGACAGCGTTCGATCTGACCGCGACCTGACCGGCCTGGTAGCCGAGGCGGCTGCGCAATGCAGGGATAAGCGCCTGCCGGAAGGAATGCGGACTAGGCGGCAGGTCGCCCAGCGCAATGCGGACGCGCCAGTCATCGGCCATGGACGCACAATAGCGACCGCCCCACCGCCGTCACCAGCACTATCACCGCCGCAGATCCCTGCCGGACCACTTCCCCGGACGCGCCTGAACGCATCCACCGACACTCAGGCGCGCACTAACTTGGCCCAACTCGGATCTGGCCGCTGCTGGCCGGGAGCGGGCTGGTGCCACACAGCGCGGCGAACGCGGGCATGTTAAGGACCTGGCGCCTACCGATCACTGCATAAGAGCTTTCCGGTCAGTTGCCCCGGAATCCCGTAACGCGCGGCGATCTGCCTGATCGTTTCCAGGGTTTCTGGGTTGGCTACTGACTTCCCTCCCATCGTCAATTTAACGACGATGTGCCGTCCATCGCGGAGCACGATTGCGGCAGCCCAATATGTTCCAGCATCTTCGCCAGTCCAAATCTCCGTCCATCCGTCAGCGAAATGGCTTACCTCCGACCAACCAAACCGCCGCGTCCGGAAGAAGTTGCGAAGCGTGACACCCTTATCGTCGAACCGTGCTTCCAGTCGGCAGGCCCGGTAGAGCAGCCAGATCGACACTAGGCCGACGACGGCGAAGTAAACGCCAACAGCGGGATCCGGCAGCCGCATCACCACGGCGATGGGAGTGCCGTAACCGCTGACCGCACCCCAGCAGCCGAGAACCACCAAGAGGACCAGCCACCAGCGTTGCGCCCAGACGACAACGCGCACTGGGCTGCCCTCCTCAAACTGACTGGGAAGGGCTGCCGCGTCCATAATGGCAGCGGGAGCAAGCTCTCCGCTGGCACCCGCCGAGACGAGCCTTCTCGCAGCTGCCTGCCGTCCCTGCCGCACCGCACGGACAATCTCGAAGACCAGCAGCATAAGCACGCAGCCAGAGACGACCCCGCCGAGGGTATTGGCCACGTCTTCGCTTGTCCTACTGAATACCACAGCAAGGGTCATGTCGCCTCTTTGTAGACGTTTGGAATGTCAGACGCAGGAATGCCCCTATCGGATGACACGCCTCCGAGAAGCTGTCTCGCTTCCCTCGAAGATGGCACGGCCATGGACCGGTCGTCGAGTGCGCCGGATTGACCCGCGAAAGTTGAAAAGCACGGCCCCCGTGCCGGGCGGGCGTCCCAACGCAGAGCCCGGCGTAGGGCGTGCCGCCTTGACGGCACGTAGGACGGCCCGGCCGGGGCCGCGAGTTAATGGCCCGCGACCCTTCGCCCGCCAGGAACGTCGAAAGGCCCGGCGTTCGGAGACTTTCTCCTGCCCGGGCCTTCACACTGGGAGCGGGTGACGGGAATCGAACCCGCCCTGTCAGCTTGGGAACTGGATTGTCATGCCGCGGTGACCGGGACGTTGCCGGTCAGTCTTCATCATCGGCGATCTCGGATGCGCGAGCCGGGCTGCCGTCCCGTGCGCGGAACGTTTTCGTTCAGGTGGTGCATGCGGCAGTGATCAGACCCTGGTCACCAAGAGCACAAGCACGGTGACGACCACGGCAGCGAGCACGGACCACATCACCACCGTGGCATTGGTTCCTAGCCACGCCAGCAGTTGCTGTTGAGCCTTGGGCTCCGCGAGCGGAGCCTCCCTGAACGCTGAGCCCTTGTCGCCTGGTCGCTTAACGATGGGGACATACGG
>JASHXJ010000150.1 GCA_030043595.1 Trebonia sp. | reverse complement strand
GAGTTCTACGGTGATGACATCGCCTGGCTGTGGGTCGGCGCGGACGGCCGGCTGTATGGCATGAACCCCGAGTTCGGCGTGTTCGGTGTCGCCAAGGACACCAACGAGACCACCAACCCGACGGCGATGGACGCGATCGCGCCGGGCACCAAGGCGATCTTCACCAACGTCGCGTACAACGAGAAGACGCACGAGGTGTGGTGGGAGGGCCGCACTCCCGTGCCGCCGGCCGACCTCGACGGCTGGCTCGACTGGAAGGGCCACCGGATCGCCGACCGCACTCCCGTCGAGGCCCGCGACCCGTGGGCCCATCCGAACAGCCGGTTCACCACCACGCTCGCGAACGTGCCGAACGTGGCGGCGGACTACGGCGACCCGCGGGGCGTGCCGATCGACGGCATCATCTTCGGCGGCCGCACCCGCGACCGCGAGCCGCTGATCCGCGCGATCACCGACCCGGCCGAGGGCGTGTACGACGGCCTCACGCTGGGCGCCGAGGCCACCTTCGCGGCCGAGGGGGTGGACGGGCAGCTGCGCTACGACCCGATGTCGATGCGCCCGTTCATGTCCTACCCGGAGGGTGCGTACGCGGCGCACTGGCTCGCGATCCTCGGCGAGTGCGCCGAGCCGCCGATCTTCGCGCACGTGAACTGGTTCCAGCGGGACGCATCTGACGGCCATTTCCTGTGGCCGGGCTACCGCGAGAACCTGCGCGCGCTGCTGTGGCTGATGCAGCTGCGCGAGGGCTTGGTGACGGGGGTGCGGACCCCGGTGGGCATCTTGCCGGCCAGGGACGAGCTCAACCTGGACGGTCTGTCGATCGACGCTGCTGATCTTCACAAGCTGCTCACGATCGACACCGCGCGCTGGCGGCAGGAGATGGGCTTCCGCGAGCGCCACCTGGCCCAGTTCGGCGGCCTGCCCGAGGAGATCTGGCAGGCGCACCGCCGCGTCGCCGCCGAGCTCGGCGCCTGACGGCTGCACGACGGAGGACCCGACCGGGCATCCGGCGTTCCCTGGCTGGGCAAGCTCATGACGTGATGCTTTTCGCCTGCGGCGACGTCATGTCCGGCCGGGGTGTCGATCAGATCCTGCCGCATCCCGGCGACCCGCGGCTGCGGGAAGCCTACATAACCGACGCGCGGGAGTATGTCCGCCTGGCCGAGCGGGCCAGTGGCCCGATCCCGCGGCCGGCTGGCTTCGACTGGCCGTGGGGTGACGCGCTGCCGGTGCTGGAGGCCATGGCGCCGGACGCGCGCGTGATCAACCTGGAAACGAGCATCACGCGCCGCGGTGATTTCGCGCCGGGCAAGGCCGTGCACTACCGGATGAGCCCGCGGAACGTGCCGCTCCTGACCGCGGTCCGGCCGGACGTATGCGCGCTCGCGAACAATCACGTGCTCGACTTCGGTCCCGCGGGACTACGGGACACCCTTGACGCGCTGGCCAGGGCCGGCCTGACAGCGGCCGGCGCCGGGCGGGACGAAGCGGAGTCCGCCCGGCCTGCGGCTGTCCCGCTGCCGGGCGGTGGCCGGATGCTGGTACTGGCGTGCGGGAGCGTTTCGAGCGGGATCCCGCCGAGCTGGGCCGCCACCCGCCGGCGGCCCGGCGTGTATCTCCTGCCAGACGCGTCGGGCGCGTCCGGCGTGCCGGGCATGTCCGGCGTGTCCGGCGTGCCGGGCTTGTCCGGGGCGGACGCGCTCATCGCGCGGGCCGAGTCTGTGCGTGCGGAGCAGGATCTGGTCGTCGTCTCCATCCACTGGGGATCCAACTGGGGCTACGAGGTACCCGAAGAGCAGGTCCGGTTCGCGCACCGGCTGATCGACGGCGGCATTGACCTCGTCCACGGCCACTCTTCGCACCATCCCCGTCCCATCGAGGTGTACCGGGGCAAGCTCATCCTCTACGGGTGCGGCGACTGCGTTGACGACTACGAGGGCATCAGCGGCTACGAAACGTTCCGGTCTGACCTGCGCCTGCTGTACTTCGCGTCCATGGCGCCAGGCAGTGGCGTCCTGGAGTCGCTGCTGATGGTGCCCGTGCGGTCCGCGATGATGAGGTTGCGCCGCGCCGGAATCGCGGACAGCCGGTGGCTGACGGAAACGCTGAGCTGGATAAGCGGGCGTTTCGGCACGCGGTTCGAGTGCGCGCGGGACGGCACGATCGAACTGACGGGCTGACGGGATGCGTGGCAGCACATGATGGGTGGCAGCGCATGGTTGTCTGCGGGGCGGCTCCCTTCGCCGGCATTGTCCGGATCAGGTCCTGGGGTCGCCGTTCAGCCCGCACGCTGTCCAGCCTCTCAGCCTTTCCGTTTTGCGACCCCGGTCCTCCCTGGGGTTCACGCGGTCCAGCTCCCTCTGTCGCCTCGCAGACATCTCTACTGTCCCCTGGACCCGGGAACCCGCCTAGGGACCAGCGTCCCGGCCATCCTGGCCATTGGTCGCCTTTTAGGCTTGGCCGGTTAGGCTTGGCCGGTTAGGCTTGGCCGGTCACCCGGAAGTGCGCGGCGAACCAGTTGCTGGCCAGGTCCGCGACTTGCCCGAGCGCTCCGGGCTCTTCGAACAGGTGCGTGGCGCCGGGGATTACCGCGAGCCGGTTCTCGCAGGTCAGTACCTGCTGGGCCTGGCGGTTCAGGCTGAGGACCGTCGTGTCGGCGCCGCCGACGATCAGCAGCACAGGCGCCCGCACCAGGGCAAGCCGGGACCCCGCGAGGTCGGGGCGGCCGCCCCGGGACACGACCGCCCGGATCGGCGTGCCGCCGTCGACGGCCGCCCACAGGGCGGCGGCCGCGCCCGTGCTCGCGCCGAAGTAGCCGAGCGGGATGGCGCTGGCGGCGGGCTGACCGCGCAGCCAGCTGGTGATCCCGGCCAGCCGGGCCGCCAGCAGCCCGATGTTGAACACGCACTCCCGGATCAGTTCCTCCTGCGGGGTGAGCAGATCGGCTAGCAGCGTGCCCAGGCCGGCGCGGTTCAGCGCGGCGGCCACGAACTGATTGCGCGGGCTGCGCCGGCCGCTGCCGCTGCCGTGCGCGAAGACAACCAGCCCCGGCGCCCGGTCCGGGATCGCCAGCGACCCCGGCACGAGTACCCCGCCGGCGTCCACTGTCACGCTGCACGGTCCCATGAGTACCTCCAGTTGACATGTACCCTGCCGGGAACCGGCTCGTCAGGGCCGAAGGTGAGCTCGCCTGGCAGGGCATACGTCCGAGGCCGCTGATGTTGAACGTTCAATAATATGGAAGGGAACGATCGTGACCGGACTGACCGGACTTACCGAACTGACCGAGTACGAGCGGGCTCGCATTTTCTTCGAGGCCGGTGACCCGGCGGAGGCGGCCCGGCTCCTTGAGCCCATCGCGGCCGGTGAGCCGCGCAACGTGGCGGTGCGGCTGCTGCTCGCCCGCGCGTACTACCACTCGGCGCAGCTTGGCCGTGCCCAGGCCGAGTTCCGTGCGGTGACCGAGCTGGACCCGGTGGAAGACTACGCGTGGTTCGGCCTCGGACGGACGCTGGAGCGGCTGAGCCGCCCGGCCGAAGCGCTGGGCCACTTCCGGATGGCCGCGGCCATGCGGCCCGTGCCGGACTACCTCGACGCGGTGGCCCGGACTGAAACCGGCAACCGTCGAGCTGATCGCAAACCACCCATGTCAGGCATCGCCTGCGTGCCAGAAACGACACAGGCCTCGCGAATTAGTGCCGCCCGGGAGACCCGCTGACCCTTTCGTGACCGCTCCCGCTCATAGGACCCGAGCGGGCGGACAAACCAGGACAAAAGGACCGTAAAAACATGCGTTTCGGGTCCTATGTGCGCAGCGCCGTTCCGCCCTGTGAGACGGCCAGTGCGGTAGACCGCGGGCAAGGCAGACAGGTCTGGCTAGCTGCTCGTCTTGATGCCGAATGCGGCCGCGGGGGCACAACTGGCGGCGTTCGGTGTCTTTGGCGAGGTTCCCGGCCTGGCCGGCGGCGCGGCTGGCTTGGCGGGCGGCGTCGGAGCCTTGGTCCTGGCCTTGGTCTTGGCCTTCTTCGCGTGGTAGGCGGCTAGCTCAGACTTGTACCTGGCTTCGGCGGCCCGGTACCTGGCTTCCGCGGACTTGTACGTCGACTCGGCGGCCTGGTACGTCGATTCGGCGGCCTGCCACTTCGCCAGCGCCGTCCACTGCTGGCGGCAGGCACCGACCGCGCTCCTGAGCTGGCCGACGACGCTCGTCGCGGCGGCGATGCTGCCGGCCGTGATCGTGTGGCTCAGCGTGACCTGGCTGCTGGCCGGCAGGTCGCTGACCGGCAGGTTCGTCCGCGTGAGCACGCTGGACAGGGTGATCCCCGCGATGGTCTGGTCGACGCCGCGGAAGATCGCGACGTTGCCGTCCTGGACGCCGACGTAGTACTGCCCCTGGGCATACCGCCATCCGCCGTACAGGCCGCCGCCGATCAGCAGCACCAGCACCACGACCACCGTGAAGAAGATCCGCCGCAGGCGCCTGCCGCGGCGACCGCGGCGCTTGGGCGGAGGGCCCTGTTCGGGCTGGGCTTCTCGCGCGCCCGTGCCCGGAACTGCGCC
>JASHXJ010000020.1 GCA_030043595.1 Trebonia sp. | reverse complement strand
CCGGCCCGGGTATGTCGCGGCCAGATAGCCGAAGACGAAGACAAGTTCCACGGCGAGGATCGGCTCCACCAGGGCCAGCGGGCCGAAGTGCAGGGCGCTGACCTGCAGCACGAAGCCGAGCAGCAGGCATGCGAAGCCAAGCAGCCAGGCGGGCTGGCGTGCCAGCCGGAACACCAGCCAGGCATCGAAGCCCCGGACCGCCAAGCCCGTCACCTCCAGGCTGCGCGCGCCAAGGCGCTGGCACACCGACGACGTCGCGGTACACACGCTAGCGGCGAGCGCCAGCCAGATCGCCATGCCCATCCGGTCAGCGGTCCAGCCTCGACTGCAGGTCGTCGAGCCGCGCGTGCAGCAGCGCTATCTCGGCGGTGAGGACCGCGATCGCGTCGGTCCGGGTATCGGCCGCATCCCCGGCCGCGGTTCCCGTGGCCGCGGTTCCCGGAGCCGCGGGCGCGGGTTCGAGGCGTACCGGCCCGTCGAGGCGCGCGGCGAAGTCGGCGATGCGCAGCGCCTGGCGTCCCGCCGCGCACGGCGCGCACACCGGGGCCAGGTACCGCCAGCCGATCAGGCCGCTGCCCGCGTCGGCGAGCGCGGTACCGGGGCGTCCGCAACCGCACCAGCTGTCCCTGATCACCCGGACGCGCTGCCTGCTGTAGCGCAGGCCGCGCTCGTACCGGATGTACCGGCCCGCCGCGGTGACCTCGAGGAGCAGCGCCGACCGGTTCTCGGTGGCGCAGCCCAGCGACCTGGCGTCGGACAGCTCGTGCAGGCAGTAGAAACCGCACCCGCACCAGCGGCGGGGTGCCGCGTGCCGCGGGTTCCAGACGCAGGAGGCCTCGGCGCTGACCCCGTACACCCGGCCGGCCCCCAGCGTGAGCCCCGTGAACGCGGCCCGCGTGCCGTCCGCTGACAGCACGGCGTGGGCCAGCTTGAAACCGGTGAACGGCTGCTCAGGGCGCTCGTTCCTGGCGTGCCTGGCCATCCCGGGTGTGCGCACCGCTGGCGTGCCGCTGCGCAGGCGAAGCCTGGCGGTCAGCCCGCGGCCACAGCGGGCTCGGGCTCCTCAGTAACCGGCGCTCGTTCGGTATCAGTGATAAGAACCTCCGCCGGGAGAGCCGCTGCCGTGTCCTCGACGTAGCCCGCCGCCTGTTCCTTGCCCAGCCGCATGCGCGTACCTCCTCGATCGGGTCATTGAGTGCTGTACCCGCCCGCGGGTCACCCCCACACCTGGCGGGCGGTGGACACCACGAGGTCGAGCTTGCGGCGCTCGTCGTCGACCGTGATCAGGTTGCCGAGCGAGCCGGAGGCGAAGCCGCACTGCGGGCTGATCGCGAGGTTCTCCAGGGGCACGTACCTGGCCGCCTCCTGGACGCGCCGGCACAGGTCGTCCTGGTCTTCCAGCCGCGGGACCTTGGTGGTGACCAGGCCGAGCACCACGGTCGGCGCCGTCTTGCCCTGGGGAACGAAGCGCAGCGGCTCGAAGCCGCCGGCCCGGTCGGTGTCGTACTCCAGCAGGAACCTGTCGATGGGCACCTCGTTGAACAGCCGCTCGGCGACCGGCTCGTAGCTGCCCTGCGACATCCACGAGCTGCGGTAGTTGCCGCGGCACATGTGCATGCCCACGGTGACGTCCGGATTCCTGCGCTTGATCGCGCTGACGATTTTCGAGTCGGTGGCGATGGCCGCGTCGAGGGCGGCTCGCGGGTCGGCACCGACGCGGGCGCCGCCGCTGCCCGACGGGTCGATCGCCGCGTTGTAGCCCAGCGAGTCAAGCTGGATCCAGCGGACGCCCTGGTCGATCAGCTGCCCGATCTCCTCGATCTGCAGCGCGGCGAGATCGTCGATCAGGTCCGGCAGCGTCGGGTACGCGGCGGCGGACAGCTGCGGGTCCCAGATCATGCCGCCCATCGACGCGCTGATCATCGTGATCTTGAACGCGCCGGGCGCGTGCGCGGCCATGAAGGCGGCCTCCACGCCGCTGAGATCCTGTTTCCTCGACACCTTGGCGGTCGCGGCCACGCCGTCGCTGAGCGTCTCGTCCGGCCCTAGTTCCCTGCCGTCGCGGATCCACCGCATGGTCCGCCTGGCGGGCACCACGCCGTCGAGCGACTCCAGCAGGCCTGCCCGCCACGACTCCCGGCGCACCTCCCCGTCGGTGAAGACCGGCAGCCCGGCCTGTTCCTGCAGGTCGATGAGCTCAAGGATGGCCCGGTCCTCAAGCTCGCGCAGTTCCCGCATCGATAGCGTGCCGCGCTCGTACGCGTCGCGCGCCTCGAGCAGCCAGGGCGGGCGGAGCAGGGAGCCGACGTGCTCGGCGTGGCAGGAGGTGGTCATGGCTCCCACTCTTGTCCCGATGGCAGCCGAAGTCCATGCGTGAGTCGGGGGATTGGCGGGGGGTATTAGTGCCATATGGACGCGACTGCCCCTGGATACGCCGAATACCTCACCATGGCGGACCTGCGGTTGCTGGCCCGCGCGGCGGGCCTGTCCGATCGGGCGACCGCTGTCCTGGCCGGCGATCCCGCGCTCATCGAGGGACTGCTGGCCGATCCGCGGGTGTTCGAGGCGGTGTTCGGCCCTTCGGATGAGGTGGTGTTCGTGTCGCCGTTCCTCGCCTTCGGCGTGGCGGTGCACCGCGCGGTGGCCGACCTGGCGGGCATGGACTACCTGCCGGAGCGCTCCGGGCCGCGGCAAAAGATCCCCGTGTTCGACACGCCGGAACTGCGCGACTTCCTCGGCTCGGCGCAGCGCCGGCTGTTCCTGGCCGAACTGCTCACGTCCTTCACCCGTGTCGCCAGCGGGCGGTACCGCGCTGGGCGGTCCCGCACACGGCGGTTCAGCGAACTCGACCCGGTGCGGCTCGCCGGACTGCTCGACGTGGCTCCCGAGGACTCCCGGCCCGGCATCTACCGCAGGCTCGGTGACGTGTCCCTGTTCCTGGCGGGCGTGTTCCCCGACTACTCCGCCAGGCACGCCCTCGGGCCGGTCGACGTGTCGCGGCTGCTGCGCTCCGCGCGGGTGCCCGCGGGCGACCGGGACGGGCTGGCCGGCGCGCCAGCGCTGGACCTGCTCGAGTACCTCGGCGCGCGCTGGTACCGGGCCGCGCTGGCGACCGCCCCGGTACGGACCGCGACGCTGGACGTGGTCGGTGACGTCGCGGGCCGGTTCCACCAGGCCCGCCGGGTGCTGAACCACGTGGCGGATCGGTACCTGTCCGGCTCGGCCGGCCAGTGGTTCCCCAGGCTCGGCGCCTCGTGATCCGCCCCGCCGACGCGGGTTAGTTCGGGGGCGCCGGAAAACAGCGCCCCCTATCTGGAGCAAGCTCCAACACGTCCGCGGGGTCATCTATGGCGAAGACGCCTCCCGCCTCCGGACCAGAATATGACCAGCTTGCGATGGTATCGTAAGAGAAGACGAGGGAGGCGATTACGTTGGCTGCTAAGCGAAATAGCGGTCACGCTGATGTCGGACCCGTGATGAGTACTCAACGAGGATCCAGGATTCGCGATCAGGCGATCGTGAACCTCACTTTCGAAACCGGGCTCAGCGCTGCTGAAATCGCGGAACTCGACGCGGGCCAACTCGAGCCAGCCTCCCCTGATGAATTGCTTACAGCGACGACTGCCACACTGACCTCTGTCCGGCGAGAAGACGATTCGGTCCGCACGGTACCGCTTGGGCATGGCGCGCGCAGGACTATTGCCCTCTACCTGAAGTTCGAAAGGCCAGGCGCGGCTCACGAGGGCGCAAAGGCGCTGTTCCTGCGATCTGGCGGGGTTTCAGCAAAACCGGCGGATACCCGGATGACCGCTGATGAAATAAATGCCATAACCGGTAGTGCGGAAAACCTCCGTCTGGTTCGCGCGAAACCCGGCGAGGCTATCTCCCCTAGCGAACTCGGCATAATTCGTGCAGTGGTCAGCGACTGGGCCAGCCAGCACGGGTGTCCGTGCCCGTCGGCCAT
>JASHXJ010000149.1 GCA_030043595.1 Trebonia sp. | reverse complement strand
GCCGACGCGCCCGGGCGCACCCGCAGCCGGGCGTCCACGATCCCCGGGTCATAGTTGGTGGTCACCACGGCCTTGAACCCGCACCGGCACACGAGCTCCTGGACCGCCGTCCACGACCGGCCAGTCTCCGCGTCGGTGCGCGCCCGCAGCACCTCCCGCAGCACCTCCCGGTACACGCCAGCGCTGAGGCTGCGGCGCACGATCTCCACCACCGATTCCGGGCTCGAGGAGGCCAGCGCCCGGCAGGTCGCGGCCTGCGCCTCGGTCAGCCGCCCGGACGCGGCATCAACCAGCTCCCCGATCAGCCCGTTCCACAGCGGGTACAGCGGCGCCGACACCCCGGCCCCCAGGAACGCCACCGCCTCGCCCGAGTCCAGGTAGCCGCGCAACGCCGCCAGCCCGGGAGCATTCACCCGCGCCAGCTCTTCCGCCTGCGCGGGCGGCAGCCCGTCGAGATAACCAGCCTCCGGATTCCCCGCCATGGACTGATAGTGCCGCATTTCCCGACAAATCACAGGCAACGGCGTGATGCCCCGCCGTCGTTAGGCGGCGGGGCATGTCGGAGACCGCAGGCTGGCGGTCAGATCACCTCGTTCAGCTTGCCTGTCGCCACGTCGAAGACGAAGCCGCGCACCGACTCCTTGTGCGGGATGAACGGGCTGGCGAGAATGCGCGCCTTGGACTGCCGCACGTCCTCGTCCAGGTCGGGGAACGCCTCGGCGGACCAGGCCGGCTTGAGGCCGGTGTCGTCCTGGATGGATCGCTTGAAGCCGTCGTCGGTGAACGTGAGCATGCCGCAGTCGGTGTGGTGGATGAGGATGATCTCGGTCGTGCCGAGCAGCCGCTGGCTGATCGCCAGCGACCGGATCTCGTCGTCGGTCACCACGCCGCCCGCGTTCCTGATCACATGCGACTCGCCCTCGTGCAGGCCGAGGATCGCGTAGACGTTCAGCCGCGCGTCCATGCACGCGACCACGGCGGTGCCCTTCGAGGGCGGCAGCGGCAGCGGGCCAGTGAATTGCTCCGCGTACGCGGCGTTGTTCCGCAGGTACTCGTCGGTGACGCTCATGAGCGAATCTCCTCCTTGAGGTTGCCTAGGCTCGCGGTTACCGTGGCGACCGCCGATTCCGGGCTGACCGGGACGGGCGCTTCGGCGAAGATCTCTGCCAGGCCGCCGGCCGCGCCCTCCGCGGCCGGCCGCCATTTGTCTACCCATTCGGTCAGGATTGTAAAGTTCTCCGGCCGGGCGGCGATCGCGTACCTGGCCAGCGCCGTGGCCCAGGCCTGGTTGCGGGCGGTGTCCACGCCGGACTCCCGCAGCAGCTGCGCGGTCAGCCCGTCGCCGTTGGCCAGCGCCAGGTCGGCGAAGGCCTCCTTGAAGAAGGCGTCGAGCGCGGGCTTGACCACCAGGTCCAGCGCCGTGAACGCCTCGCCCCAGTCGTAGGCGAGCAGCAGGGTCTCCAGGGCCTGCCTGGCTGGCTGCCACGCCGGGTCGTCCTCCCAGATCGCGCGGGCGGTCGCGCTGTCGGCCAGGTCCGCGCCATGCGCCAGCGACAGCGACCTGGCCCGGTAGGCGATCCACTGCAGGGCCCGCAGCTCGTCGGCGCCCTGGAAGAAAGAGGCGTTGGTGATCGCCGCGCTCGGCCCCAGCTGGCCGACGTACAGGCTGGCGATCTGCAGCACGTGGAAGGCGAAGCGGGCCGGCAGGTACAGCCTCCCGAGGACGGCGACCCAGGCCGGGTCGAGGCGCGCGTCGTGATCGGCGGCCTCGAAGTGGTCGACGACCCCCTCGGCGTAGATCTCCCGGTCGTGCTGCAGCGCGATGTAGCGGCGGTAGGACAGCTGCGCCGGATCCTTGAAGCCCTCCCAGTCGTCGGCCCGCAGCGGTGAGCCCTCGCGGTAGCGCAGGTACCACTGGTTGATGGCGCTGCCCGGGTCCAGGTCGAACGGGGCCGGCTGCCTGCCGAAGTGGTAGTGGAACTTCCCTGTGACGATCTCGTACTCGGTGAGCCGGCGGCGCCCGGCGCCGGCGATCGACCAGGTGCGCAGCCGCGGCTGCTGTGTCGCCGGCGTGGTCATCGCGCGTCCTTCCTTTCCAGGTACCAGATGAGCTGTTCGTCGCCGTCGTAGCGCATCCGGCCGGCGAAGCTCGCGATCGCCGGCTCGAGCTCGGGCAGCGAGATGGGCCGCCCGAGCGCCTCGGCCAGGCTGGCGCGGGTCACCCGCAGGGAGCGGGGCGCATGGATGCGCACGTAGCCGGCGCGGTCCTCGACGAACAGCTCCACGCCGGGGTTGTCCTTCTCGATCGCGGTGCGCAGCGCGTCCACGATGTCCGGGTCGAAGCCGCGGACCACCGGGCCGACCAGTTGCTTCGGTTCGTCGCTCACGGGCGTACTCCAGAGACAGAGATCTGCTCCCCCACCACGCGGATGGGGAACGGTTGCAGCCGGCAGTTGTCCGGGTTGACCCCCTGCCCGGTCCGCAGGTCGAACTCCCACCCGTGCCCCGCGCAGGTGAGCACGTCGCCGTCGAGGTCCCCGGTGGCGAGCGGGAACCGGGAGTGCGGGCATTCCCCCTGGTAAGCGCGCAGCTCGCCGCCGGGCAGGTGGGCGAGCATGACCACCTCGGCGCCCACGGTGACCTCGCGCAGGTCGCCCTCCCATAGCTCGTCCAGAGTGGCCACGTCCGTCCACTCACTCATCGAAGAAGGCTTCGACGTGGTCGAGAGGAGCGGCCGGGATCGTTCGGAATACCTGATCCTTATCTATTACCTGGCCGCCTACCCGCAGCCTGACCGGCGCGTTCCTGGGTGCGACCCTTCTGCCCACCACGTGATGAGCGATCTTCTGCGCGACGACGTCGGCCGTGTCCTCGTCGTCGACGGCGACCAGCAGCGACACGAGGTCGCCGTCGAAGGTCGCGCTGATCGGCAGCAGCGCCATGTCAGCCTCCGTTCGCCCAGGCGTAGCCGGTGGCGTCCTGGCCCTGCTCCGGCTCTGACAGGCCCATGTAGGCGAGGATTCCGCCGACGTCGGGCGGGCTGATCTCGCCGGTCAGGAAGCGGTCGACGATCGACTTGTGGCCCTTGAAGCGGTCCGGGCGCTGGGTGAAGATCCACTTGCAGGGTTCGGAGCAGAACAGGTACAGACGGCCCTCGTGCACGTGCCGCAGCGGCGCCGGGTCGGTGTGCGCCCCCGCCAGCACGCCGGCCGCGCGGACGATGGGCAGCTGGCAGATGTTGCAGGCCAGCGGCAGCGTCTCAGGGAAGGTGGCGGCGATGTTGCCGGTCCTGACGTTCTCGGTGATCACGTCCCAGTGGCGGCCGAACGTGCGGTTCCAGCCCGGGTACTTCTCTTCCAGCCACTCGCGCTCGGCCGGCGATACGCCCGCGTCGGGGTTCCACCACACGGTGGGCCGCCAGTTCCAGACGACCGTGTGTATCGCGTGGTGGTACCAGGTCAGCTCCCTGACGAACTCGTCCCAGTACCAGGGGAAGTCGAGGCCGTAGTCACGGAACTGTTCGGCGAACTGCTTGATGACCCAGTCCTCGATGAACTCCCTGAAGCTCATCTTGCGGCTCTCAAGCGGCGTGTAGTAGTCCATCGACAGGCCCGTGAGCAGCGCGAACGCCCGCCAGCTGCGCCAGAACATGTGGTCGATGAGGAACTGGCCCCATGCCTTGTGGCCATTGTCGATGAGGACCTTGATGGTGGGCTCGCCCTGCTGGGCGTGCCGGGCCTCGTCGGTCTGGATGCTGGAGATCAGCGCGCCGAACTCCAGGTCGCCGACGTCGATCGCGTCCGCGGCCATCCCGAGGAACTGCAGGTTCGTGAACCCGGTCTCCAGCGTGAAGGTGAGCTGGAGGGCGATGGAGACAGCGTCGTTGGCGACGAACATGTCGTCGAAGAGCTGGCGGACGGCGATCGCGATCCAGTTGTTGGTGTGGAAGGCCTTGAGCGCCCAGTCGCCGCGTGGTTCCTTCTCCAGCAGGCCGTAGGGGAAGAAGGCCTGGATCTGGCCGTGCCTGACCTCGTCAAGGGCGCCGAACGTCGCGGTGTTGCGCCAGGCGGCGGCCCGGCCGAACCGGGCCATCCGGGCCTCGCCGATGGAGGCGAGGTACTCGGGCATGGTGATGGCGCCGTAGTGCGCGAGGATCACCGACTTCCAGCCCGGGTCGAGCTCGTCGAAGACCTTCGAGCGGCTGATCGCGTTCTTCAGGCTGTACGTGGTCGTGTCCTTGGTGACCTGGTTATGCACGTACTCGCGGTAGCTCACCTTGTACGGCTCGTCCCACGCGAGCCACTGCTGCTTGCCGACGCGGTGCGAGCCGGAGAGCTCTTCGGGGAAGACCGCGTCCTCCGTGACGTAGCGGAAGGTCCAGTTGGTGTCGCGCGACAGGTCGTACCAGTCGCTGCGGGAGAGCCTGGGCATCGCTATCCCCCTTTGTTCTGGCCTTGGTTACCTGGCCGGAGCCGCTTGAAATCAACTCCCTATTTTGTCTATCTATTTACTAGCCTATTAGCAGGTACGATGTCAAGGAGTCCTAAGTAATTTGGTCAGTCAGGTATAGGGTCGTGGGTTGAGGCTGGAGGACGTAGCGCGCATGAGACCGCCCGGTAGTCCGGAGGAACGCCATCCGTCACTGGATTCCAAGATCGTCGCCGCCCTGGACCGGGTCGGCGACGCCCTGGCGGTGCTCGCCCGCCGTGCCGCCGGCTCGCATGACCTGTCGCCGACCCAGATGCGGGTGCTGGTGCGGCTGTACTACGGGCCGCCGCCGGAGGCGGTAGCCGGCGAGCTGGCGCGAGAGTTCGACGTGGCCGATCCGACGGTGAGCGACGCGCTGGCGGCGCTCGCGCGCAAAGGGCTGATCGAACGGTCGCCGGACCCCGCCGACCGGCGGCGGCACGTGCTCAGGCTGACCGTCGCCGGGCAGGCGGCGGCGCATGCCGTGGCCCGCTGGACCGCCCCCGCGGAGGTCGCCAGTTCCGGACTGTCCCGCGCCGAAGGCGAGGCGCTGCTCGCGACGCTGCTCGACCTCATTGCCCGGATGAACGCGGCAGGCATGCTCAGCGTGGCGCGGACCTGCACCACATGCCAGCATTTCGAGCGGGGGTCCGCGCCGGGCGCGCGCCCGGTGCTGCACCACTGCCGCTACTACGGCTACACGATGGGCCCGTCCGACCTGCGCGTCGACTGCGCCGAGCACACGGCCCGATCCGGGCTGGCCTGACGGCTGTCATCGCGTCAGTCAGCTCAGCGGTCCGTCTCGTGATCGCGCGGACCGCGGACGATGACGACCGGGCATTCCGCGTGGTGCACGCAGTACTGCCCCACGGAGCCAAGCAGCGCCTCGGTGAACCCACCGTGTCCGCGGCTGCCGACCACCAGCAGGTCCGCGCCCTTGGCGGCGTCCAGCAGCGCCCGTGCCGCGTTCTCCTGCACCACCACCGGCCTGATCACCACGTCCGGCACCGGGTCTTTCGCCGCGGCGATCGCTTCGTCCAGCATCGAGGCAGCCAGTTGCTCCAGGTCGGGCGCGTCTTCGACCAGCACCCATCCGTAGCTGCTGGGAATCTGCCACGCGGCCACCGCGTCGACCGTGGCGCCGGTCAGCGCCGCCTGCCGCACGGCCCATTCCAGCGCAGCCTTCGACGAGTCCGAACCGTCCACGCCGACCACGATCCGGGCCGTGTCGTCTGCTGGCTGTGCGGTCATCATCGTCCTCCGTTGTGCTCTGACCCGATGGGCTTGCGACTGTTCGATCGTCCCCAAGACCATCGTCCCCTCGGTAGGGCCGGACGTCCTGGCCGGGTCCGGGTAGCGGCTAAGGGGCAACAAGGGGCAGGAACACCTGATCGACGATTTCCGCGATGACCTGGTCGTGGTCATCCTGCTCGCGGCCGCCGTGCCGATCGCGGCCTTCGTCAGCGCCGCCGTGCCGCGGCGCCGTCTCGCCGCGCCGCCGGCGACTGAGGGAAGAATGGCGGCGCGCTAGCCTGCGGACTTAGCGTTGGCTCATGGCACAGTGTCAGTGGCACAAGATCTACACCGCGACCGTGAATGCTCCGCCCGAGCAGTTGTTCCGGCTGCTTTCCGACCTGCCGAACTACGGCGACTGGCTGCCCGGTTCCAGCCAGTACGGCGGGACGACGGACGTCGAGCCGTACCCGGTACGCCGGGGCAGCCGCTATCACGACGGGAAGCCGGGTGAGCCGGGCAAGGACTGGTGGGGTTCGGTGACCGGCTTCCAGCCGCCGGGGTCCCTGGACTTCCAGCACACGATCAACGTCAGCCAGCTCAGGGCGACGATCGACGTGCACATCCACTACTCGCTGGAGGCCCAGGACGGTGCCACCGAGGTCAGCCGGTGGCTGGTTCTCGACATCACGCTGCCGGCCGTGTTCCGGCCGGTGCGTCCGCTGATCACCGCGCGCTTCGATAAGGAGAACGTCCGAACCATCGCCGCGCTGAAAGCGTACGCGGAGGCTCATTCGAGCGCGCTGCCCGGAGCTTGAGGCAGCCGCGATAGCAGCCAGGTCCCGCGAAGCGGCGGACCTGCTCGCCGGTCAGCGCGGCCGGCCAGCCGCTGTGCGGCGAGCCGGGGTCGCCGCTGTGCGGCGAGCGGGGGTCGCTTGCCAGGCCCGGGAGAGCGAGCCGCCGACGGGCAGGCTGCCCCACTCCTGCCTGGCCTCGAACAGCTCTGTCACTGCGGCGGTGATCCGGTCCCGGCTGATGGTGGCCTCTGCCGGGGGGCGGCGGCGCACGTCGAGCAGGACGGCCATGGCCGGCACGTCGGGCAGCCGGGCAGGCGGGGACCACCCCCGGCCGGCGGCCTCGTCGAGCACGGCGACGACCTTGGTCACCAGGTCCTCGTTCCAGCCGTTGTAGCCCCTGGTCAGCTGGCGGTTCCAGGACCGGGGCCGACGGCGCGGCCCGCTGCCGGCGACCCGGATGCTGTGGAACTCGGCCCCGCGCCACACCCGTCCCCAGAACCCGTTCCCGCAGTCGAGCGCCGCTTCGACCACGAGGTGCTCAAGATCGTGGGGGAGGCCGTCCCTGGCCGTCGCCGTCGTCTCGATCATCGCTCCGTCGAGCCGCCGGGCACGGGCCAGGCAGGAGCGGTCCGTGATCTTGACGAACTCCACGGTCAGGGTGCGCGTCATTCTGCCTCCTCCCGGGACCGGGCGCTGCTGGCGCCCCTCCGGCCGCGCCTTGCCGCAGAGGCGGGCAGGGTTGTCTCGCCCGCGTGGTCTTCCCGGCCCGGGGAAGCGCGCCATAAGAGAAGTGGCCGCGTTCCGATTTTGCGTCCCGGCATGGCCAGATCGCACGCCATTTAGCGCTGGCGCCTGGACCTGCGCGGTCCGAGATCCGCACCCGCCGCCGACTCTCGTCGTCATCGATTTCGCGCACCCGCAGTCGTTCTGTCACCGGCTCAGTCTCGGCGATCGGCACTGACGGGAAAGCCCTGATCGGGGCAAACCTAATCTGCTATGGCACCAGATTGAGAGACACGTTCCAGATGTTAAGGAAATGTTCCCTGTTGCCACGATCTTCAGGTCTATCGTCGGGACCCGAGTCTCTGAAGCGGATCTGGGAGGATCAGTGCGCAAGAGGAAAACCATTGCGCTCGCCGCTACCGCGGGCGCGCTCTTGGCCGCCGCGGCAGCCGCCGTGCCCGCGGCGACGGCGGCCACTAAGCCGGACGCCACCGCCGGGGCCAGCACCCCGAAAATAATCGTCACGCCGGGGGCCTTGCACCTGACCAAGGCTTTCAGCTCGGCACCCACGACCGCCGAGTGCGAGGCTGATTACCAGGTCGCCTGCTACTCGCCAGAGCAACTGCGGGACGCCTACAACCTGGCCCCGGTGTACGCCAGCGGCATTACCGGCAAGGGCGAGACAATCGTGATCGTCGACTCGTACGGCTCCCCGACGATCGAGAATGACCTGACCGTCTTCGACCAGACCTTCGGGCTGAACGCGCCGCCGTCCTTTAGGGTCGTCACCCCGCTGGGGCCGATCCCCTGGGACCCGACCGCCAACCCCGACCAGGTCGGCTGGGCTGGCGAGACCACGCTGGACGTGCAAGCGGCGCACGCCATCGCGCCCGATGCGAACATCGTGGTGGTCGAGAGCCCGGTCGATGAGACCGAGGGGGTGACGGGCTTCCCGCAGATCGAGCAGGCGGAGGAGGACGTCCTTAGCGACCCGGCAGAGTACGGTATCACCGGCCAGATCGCGGTGATCAGCCAGAGCTTCAGCGCCACCGAGGAGACGTTCACCGGCCTGCAGCAGGTCGAGCCGCTGCGCGCCTCCTACGAGCTGGCCGCCAAGGATGACGTGACGGTGCTGACCGCCTCCGGCGACAGCGGCGCGGCGGACGTGGGCCTAGACGGGGAGACGTACTACACCTACCCGGTGACGTCCTGGCCGGACAGCGACCCGCTGATCACCGGCGTCGGCGGCACCGAGGTCATCGACAAC
>JASHXJ010000148.1 GCA_030043595.1 Trebonia sp. | reverse complement strand
ACGGCCGTGCGGCGGGGTTTCATGTAGACGGCGAACACGACCTCGACCCGGCGGCTGGCCAGCATCGCGGGAAATACGACGTAACGCCAGCACCCCTCGCGCCACACGTCAGTCGGCTCCGTGGACACTAGGTAGCGGCGGTAGCGCCGCCAGTGGGTACTCCCGCGCAGCGCGGCCAGCGTGCGCGACACTGGCAGCCTGCGCACCTCGCAGGGTTCTGAGTAGCCGAGCCGGACCATGACCTCGCCGATCTCCGGGGACAGCGAAGCGAGCACGACAAGCTCGGCCGCCAGCAGGCCGAGCACCACGGCGGCCTGTCCGGCCGAGGCGGGCAGGTGCAGCGGCCGCTCGCCGACCGTGGCGACCGCGGCGGCGCACAGCAGGGCCGACCGGATCATCACGCGCCAGCTCACCGGTGTATGGCTCAGGTCGCCGAAGCACCCGCAGCCCGCGTCCGGCTGCCTGGTGCGCAACTCGTGCAGCGCCCCCACCGCCATGCCGAACAGCAGTGCCGTCGCCGAACGGGCCACGTCCGCCGGCGGCCCGGCACCGATCCGGCCCGCGGTGACCAGCAGGGCGACGCCCAGGGCGAGCTCGCTGGCGCACAGCGCGATCGCGGCCGGGCGGCGCAGCCTGACCGGAAACATCCCGGTCGGGCTGATCCCCGCAGTGATCGAGCGACTGGAAATGGCGCGGCGCGCCTTGGCCGCCACGGCGCCGAGCAGCAACACGGCGAGCAGCGGCACCTGGACTTCCCTGACCGCGCTGAGCACGTCGAATCCCCCCACCATCATCTCCTCAGACCGCGATCGCCAGCGTCGCGTTGAAGCAGCCGACTTCCAGGTTGCCCCCGAGTTCTACGAAGGCGGTAAGGGTCAGGTCAGCGATCCTGCCCTTCGGTGACGTGCCGCATTCGACGCACCGGTCACAGAACAGCCGCGCCGAGGCGCCGCAGCTCGTGACCGGCAGCACCGCCAGGCGGTCCGCGCACTCGTTGTGTATCCGGACGGCCGTGCCGACCGACAGGTAAGGCAGCCGGACGCAGCCAGGTCCGGCGGCGTGCGGATCGACGACATGCGGCTCGGCGCTGACCGAGCCGGATTCGCAGTCTGTTTCCGGGTCGAGCGCGGGGTAGGCGACCCCCAGCAGGCCCAGTGGTTCCTCGCCCGGCTCGTGCCAGACCGCCGTTCCGCTGACAGGGACTGGAATGTGCCCGTTGATCAGCGGCGCCGCCGGGGGATGGTCGGCGCGATAGGGCGGCTGCGAGGTGGCCGGGGTCAGCGCCTGCAAGAAGCCCTGATGGCGCAGGCCGATCACGTCAATCAGGTAGCCAGGCTCCAGCCTGGGGAAGCGTACCTGGACCTGGCGCAACGCGCCCTTGTCGATCAGCACGATCTTGCGGCCCTTCGCCGGCCCCTCATCGACGAGCAGCTCGTTTCCCTCGGCCTCGATGATCGTGCCCGTCACCCGGCCTATCTGTGCCCAGACCTTTTCGGCCACGCTGCGGGTAGCGTGGCGGCGGACGATGGCGAGGTCACCCTGGCGCAGCGCCGCGGGCGCCACCGGGGTTCCGCGCCAGGCCGCCGTATGCGGTGACAAGGCGAGCCGCAGCTCGCCCTGTGCGGTATGCAGCACGATGAGGTGGGGGCTGACGTCGAGAACCTGGCCGGTGACGGCGGTCCGCGCGGCGGCCTGGCGGGAGTCCCACAGGCTCTGATAGGCGCTGTCGCGCGATCCGAACACCGCGGCGCGGAGCACTGACCTATGGGTAAATCGGGCGGGTGTGGCGGATTCGACGAGATCGTCACAACCCTGGCGAAATTCCGCGTTTCGCCGCACTTGCCCTCCGTGGGATTGCATCCAGCGCCATGTCATTTCTGACGATGCGCGTGTTCGGTGGACACGTCAAGTGATTCAGGAATGTCTGTCCACGAAGACACATAGATACATCTCTGATGGATAGCCCCGAGTTGCTTACTCCTGTCCCTCGCATCACGGGGGCGCCTGCCAGATGTCACGCAGCGAGGCGTATCGTTGGCATGCAATCACTGTGAGTAGTGTTTAGTTATGACCGTAGGGGACCCATGGGTGCAGGGGACCGCGTCGCGTTCGGCGACTATGTTCGCTCCCGTGGGGGGGCATTGCTGCGAGCCGCCCAGGCGCTGACAGGGAACCGTGCCGATGCCGAGGACCTGGTGCAGTCCACACTTGTCAAGACCTATCAGTCGTGGAACAACATCACCGACCCCGCCGCGCTTGACACCTATGTCCGCCGGATCATGATCAATACGCACATCTCCGGATGGCGCAGGCGCCGGGTGGACGAGTATCCCACCGATGAGCTGCCGGACGAACCGGCAGCGGACCAGACGGGCGACAGCGACCTGCATGAGGTGGTCCAGCGCGCGCTCGACCGGCTGCCGCGCCGGATGCGAGCCGCGGTGATGCTCAGGTACTACGACGACATGTCCGAGCCAGAGGTGGCGGCGGCACTCGGCGTGTCCGTAGGCACCGTGAAGAGCACGGTGGCACGGGCCGTCGCCAAGCTGCGGGAGGACGCGGAACTGGGCGCTGACGCCGAGTCGCGCGCGAGCGATTCGGCATTACTCAAGGGTTACATGGCAGTTGTCCGCATGGCACTATCCCGTCAGGGACTATACGAGGAGGTGCAGCCGTGGACAGCACGATCATGGACAGCCCGCTAACGGTCACGGCGATGATGCGGTATGGCACGACGATTTTCGGGGACAGGGAGGTCGTCACCTGTGCCGGGGACGCGCCGTCCCGGCGGCGGACCTATGCCGCCCTGGGGGAGCGCACAGCCCGGCTGGCCGGCGCGCTGCGGTCCCTGGGCGTCGACGCGGACCAGCGGGTCGGCACGTTCATGTGGAACAACGCGGAGCACCTCGAGGCGTATGTCGCCATTCCGTCCATGGGCGCCGTGCTGCACACCCTCAATATCCGGCTGTCGGCCGACCAGGTGGGCTACATCGCCACGCACGCCGAGGACTACGCCGTCATCGTCGATGCCTCGCTGCTGCCGCTGTTCGCGAAGGTGCTGCCGCACGCGCAGACCGTGAAGCACGTGATCGTCTCCGGCGCGGGTCCGGCGGACGAGAGCGTCCTTGACAGCCTGGCGGGTCCCGGCCGTTCCGTGCATTCGTACGAGGACCTGCTCGCGGCGGCGCCTGGCACCTTCGACTGGCCCGAGCTCGACGAGCGGTCCGCCGCCGCCATGTGCTACACGAGCGGCACGACCGGGCTGCCGAAGGGCGTCGTCTACAGCCACCGGTCCACCTACCTGCACTCGCTGGGGGCGTGCCTGGGCAACGCCTTCGGGATCACCGAGCGCGACCGGATCATGCCCGTCGTGCCGCAGTTCCACGCGAATGCCTGGGGGCTGGCGTATGCCGCGCTGCTGGCCGGCGCCGGACTGGTGATGCCGGACCGGTTCATGGTGCCCGCCGCCATCGTCAAGCTGATGGAAACGGAGAAGGTGACGATCGGCGCCGGCGTGCCGACCATCTGGCAGGGAGTGCTCGCCCACCTGCGCACGGCAGGCGGCGACCTTTCCTCGCTGCGGACGCTGGTCTGCGGCGGTTCCGCGCTTCCTGAGGTGGTGCAGCGTGCGTACGCCGATGAGTTCGGCATCGTCATGACGCATGCCTGGGGGATGACGGAGACGTCTCCGCTCGGGTCCATCGCGCACGAGCCTGCGGGTGTCACCGGCGAGGCGGTGTGGCCGTACCGGGTGAGCCAGGGACGGTTGTTCTGCACGGTTGAAGGGCGGCTGACCAGCGACTCCGGGGAGGTGCTGCCGTCCGACGGCAAGGCCGTGGGTGAGCTCGAGGTGCGCGGGCCCTGGGTGACCGGCTCCTACTACCTGGACGACGCGCCTGAGAAGTTCCACGACGGATGGCTGCGCACGGGCGACGTGGGCACGCTCGACGAGGCTGGGTTCATCAGGCTCACGGACCGGGCCAAGGACGTGATCAAGTCCGGTGGCGAATGGATCTCCTCGATGGAACTCGAGAACGTGCTGATGGCCCATCCGTCCGTCGCCGAGGCCGCTGTGATCGGCGTGCCGGACGAGCAGTGGGGCGAACGGCCGCTCGCCGCGGTGGTGCCCGTGGCGGGCGCTGTCGTGACCCCGGAGGAGCTCAGGAGCTTCCTCGGCGAGCAGGTGCCTCGGTGGCAGCTGCCCGAACGCTGGAGCTTCATCGACGAGGTGCCGAAGACCTCGGTCGGCAAGTTCAAGAAGACCACGCTGCGCGAGCAGTACGCCGCGGGCGAGCTTCAGGTGACGCGACTGGAGCCGCCGCCGCGCTGATTCTCGCGGCCGACGGCCGCCCAAGCCGGGCAGCCGGCCGCTGTCGGGGATCGCTTTGCCGACGGCGGCCCGATGCCGGTACGCTGTTCGGACCGCGCTCCTCCGGCTCTGTCCGCGCTGAGCGCGGATGGAGGCTTCGCCTAGTCCGGTCTATGGCGCCGCACTGCTAATGCGGTTGGGTCTTGCGGCCCTCCCGGGTTCAAATCCCGGAGCCTCCGCTCTCTGACAGGTGCTTCGTTCAGGCTCTGATGCCGGGCGGACCGCTGGTCTTCGCGTCCCGGGCACCCTGCGCGCACATTGCGCGCACATCCAGGGTTCCGGGGCCTCTCCTTATCCACCCTGCTGACCCGCACTGCCCTGCTGCGGCGCGGGCCTCCGGCATGCCCGGATTCGG
>JASHXJ010000147.1 GCA_030043595.1 Trebonia sp. | reverse complement strand
TGCTGCACGGCTGGGCGCTGGCGGACGTCACCTTCTACACGACAGAAGTTCCTGAGTACATGCTGGTCGAGCTGGTGCGCGGGCTCGGCCAGGACGTGGTGCACGTGGCCGCGGCGATCACGTACACGCTGGTGGTGCTGTTCGCCGCGCTGCTGGCCAAGGGCACGGCCACCGGCCGCGAGGCGGCGGTCCGGGTCGCTCTCGCCGCCGGGATCCTGCTTGCCCCGCAGCCGGACTCGGGCGTCTACATGCTCCTGTCGTCGCCGGATCACATCGGAACGTCTGTTCCGGTCATGGCGGTCTGGCTGATCCTGGACCGCGCCAGGCCCCGGTGGTACGTCCCCGTGGTCGCCTCGGTGCTGCTCGCCTGGGCGCAGGCCGGGGACTCGCTGGTGGCCATCATCGGGGCGGTCCCGCTGGTGGCCGTGTGCGCGGTCCGCGTCCTGCGGACGCTGCCAGGGCGGGGACGGCCCGGCACCCCCGGCGCGTGGTATGAGATCGCGCTGGCCGGGGGCGCGATCGCCGCTGTCGCCCTGGGGGAGGCGGTGCCGCGCCTCATCCACGCGGCCGGCGGCTACACCGGCAGCCCGCTGGGGACGCAGCTGTCTCCGCTGGGCCGGATCGTCGGCCACAACCTGGCGGTCACCGGCCAGGGCCTGCTGCTGCTGCCCGGCGCCGACTTCCTCGGCCTGCGCCTCGGCTCAGCCACGACGTTCTTCGTGCTGCTGCACCTGGCGGGCGTCGCGCTCGCCGCGTGCGCGATCGCGCTGGCGGCGTGGCGCTTCCGCGGGGACGCCGACCGCGTCAGCCAGCTGCTGCTGGCGGGCATCGTCGCCAACCTGGCGGCGTTCGCGGTCAGCACGCACGTCGTCCTCCTCCCCACCACCCGGGAGATCACCCCGGTGCTGCCCCTGGCCGCCGCGCTCGCGGGCCGGGTGCTCACGCGGCCCCTGCTGTCGGCCCGGGTCGCCCCGGTGGCGCTGCCGGTGCTCGGCGTGGTCCTCGTCGGCTACCTGGCCGGGCTTGGGCTGGAGATCCGCCAGCCGGAACCGCCCCCGCAGGCATGGCAGCTCACCAGCTGGCTCGAGCGCCACCACCTGGGCACCGGCCTGTCCGGCTACTGGGAGTCGAACATCGTGACGCTGACCAGCGGCGACCGTGTGGCGGTGCGCCTCGTGGAAGACACTGGCGGCCGGATCAGCCGCGGCGGCCCCGAAGTGAACCTGGCCTGGTATGACCCGGCGTCGTCCGCGGCCGACTTCGTGGTGCTGTTCCCCGGCATCGAGGGCTTCCCCGGGTTCACCGGCCGCAGCCAGGCGATCGCCAGCTTCGGCAAGCCCGCCCGCGTCTACCACGTGGGCAGCTACACCATCCTCTACTGGCACAAGAACCTGCTGAAAGAACTCGGCTAACCCCGCCTGGAATGCCTGGGCGGGGCGGTCCTTCTTCGGGAGCTTGCTCACCACGGCCGCGTAGGACGCGTCGATCGCCTCCATGATCTCGTCGTCGCCGATCGCGCCGCCGATCCGCAGGCTGGTCCATCCGGACCGGCCGATGTAGGGCATCACGGAGGCGTCCAGGGGGTAGCGCAGCAGCCACTCGTCCGCCGCTTCCCGGCTCGCGCCGCATTTGAGTCCCACGACGAGCCGGTCGCCGGAGCCGAGGAACGCGAAGATCTTCGGGCCGACCTTGGCGACGACGTCGCCCTCCCATGGCTCGTCCTGCCACGCGCCGGGCTTGGACAGGCAGTACGCGAGCAGTTCGTCCCAGGTCACGCGGCCCATGCTACGGCAGGCCCGGCGTCCGGAACCCGGCCAGCGCCGCCGCCACCTCGTACGGCAGGGGGCGGTGGTAGACGAGCAGGCCCCGGGCCAGCTCGCGGATCCGGGGCCGGAGCGGTGTCAGCAGCTGCACGCCGTATCGCCAGGCCGCTGCCTCGTCGGAGCCGAAGTCCGCCCGGATCCCCGCACGGAACCGCCGCGCGTCGCCGCCGTCGCCGCGCCAGGAGGCCAGCCACGCTCGCAGCTCCTCCTCCGACGACGGCAGCGTCCAGTCCCGCAGCCGTTCGGCGATCTGCCCCGCCGCGTCGATGACGAACCCATCCGCGCCGCCGCCGCGGATGGAGTGCACCCGCCCCGAGCTGGCGCCGCCGGCCCGGATGCTCGCCGAGCTGAACCGCGCGCCCACCGCCAGCGCCGCGACCGCGTGCCCGGCCTCGTGCCAGGCGGTGCGCACGGCGGCGGACCGCGCGGGCGCGTAGCTGACGGCGAAGCCGCCCTCGTAGCGCTGCCGGATCCAGGCATCGTGCACGATCGACTCGTCGTCGTACCGGGCGCGCCTGCCCAGCTCGGCGCGGACCGCTTCCAGGACCCGCTGCCGCGCCGGGATGGTGACCATCCGCCAAGCCTGCCATGCTTCGGGTACCTTTAGATGCTCGTGAATCGATTGCGGCCGGCGGTGCCGGGTGAGAGCGAGGGCGGGACAGCCCACCGGGCTCTTGCGCTGGAGCGGACGCTGCTTGTCGTCGGCGTGGCCGCCCTCGGGTTCAACCTGCGCGCCGCGATCACCAGCCTGCCGCCCGTCTTCCCCGAGCTCGCCGCCAGCCTGCACCTGTCCACGGCTGCGATCTCCGTGCTCGCCGCGACGCCGGTCATCTGCTTCGGCG
>JASHXJ010000146.1 GCA_030043595.1 Trebonia sp. | reverse complement strand
CCGATTTTCTGGGCGAACTCGACCCCCTTGTCCACGGTATTGATGGGCCCGCACGGCACCCCGGCCGCGATGAGCAGGTCGAACCAGTCGGCCGCGGAGCGGGCCTTGAGCTTCTCGGCGAGCAGGGGCCGCAGCTTGTCGCGGTTGGCCGTGCGGCCCGGATTGGACGAGAACATCGGATCGTCGGGCAGCTCAGGCGCTCCGATCACGTCGCAGAGCTTGCGGAACTGCGCGTCGTTTCCCGCGGTCACGATCAGGTCCCCGTCGCCGGTGGGCAGCGGCTCATAGGGAAACAGGCTCGGATGAGAGTTGCCCATGCGGAACGGGACCACTCCGGCTGCCGCGTAGGCGCTGGTCTGGTTGACCATGCCGGACATCGCTGAGGCCATCAGGCTCGCCTCGAGGTGCTGGCCCGCGCCGGTCGTGTTCCGGTAGTTGAGCGCGGCCAGGATGGCGATCGTCGTGTGCAGCCCGGCGATCACGTCGAATGCCGAGATGCCGGCCCGGTACGGCGGCCCGTCCGGTGATCCGGTGAGGCTCATCAGCCCGGACATGGCCTGCACCATGAGGTCGTAGCCGGGCAGGTCCTTGCCGCCCCCGCTGCCGAATCCGCTGATCGAGGCGTAGATGATGCGCGGGTTGGCCGCCGCCACCGAGTCGTAGTCCAGGCCGTACCTGGTCAGGCCGCCCGGCTTGAAGTTCTGCACGAACACGTCGGCGCGGCTGGCCAGCGTCCTGGCCAGCCCCAGGTCACGCCCGTTCTTCAGGTCGAGCGCGATCGACCGCTTGTTCCTGTTGATAGCCAGAAAGTAGGTGGACACACCGTCCTCGGTGACCGGGGGCACCCAGCTGCGCGTGTCGTCGCCGGCGGGGCTCTCAACCTTGATCACGTTCGCGCCCAGGTCGGCCAGTAGCATCGTGCAGTAGGGCCCGGCGAGCACGCGGGAAAAGTCGGCGACGAGCAGCCCGGCGAGCGGACCGGGCCGATCAGGATCGCTCATGCAATGCCCTTCTATCTGGCCTTCTGTCCGCATGACGGACATGTGTCCGTCTGCCGAGTATGGTTACTCGCGCCGACCGCTGTCAAGACACCTCCTCCGTCGCGGCACCGGCCGTGACCTGCGGAACACTCTGGCATACAGCCCAGTCGGCGCTCACGGCGCTGGCCGTCTGGAGCAGCAGCGGCAGGTACTTACCGGTCAGTACCTCCAGCGGGGTCTCGGCCGCGTGTGAGTTGACATTCAGCGCGGCGATCACGCGTCCGTCGCCGTCCCGCAGCGGCACGGCGACCGAGCGGATGCCGCGCGCGAGCTGCTCGTCGGTGAGCGCCCAGCCGCGGGCCCGGACCTCGCGCAGTGCCGCCGCGCGCTCGCTCGCGTCCGGCTGCCAGCGCGGGGTGATGCCGGACCGGCTGGGCTCGGCGAGGACGCGTTCGGCTTCGTCGGGAGGAAGCGCCGCGAGGAGCACCTTCCCCAGCGAGGTCTGCATCGCCGGAAAGCGCGTGCCGATCGTTACCGCGAGCGTCACGATCTTCGGCACCGCGACCCGGGCGACGTAGACGATGTCCGACCCATCGAGCTGCGCGATCGAGGAGGACTCGCCGGTACGGGCGACCAGGGCCGCCATGTGCGGCCGGGCCACCTCCCACAGTCCGCGGGACAGCACGTACGACATGCCGAGGTCCAGTACCCGCGGAGTGAGCTCGTAACCGCCGCCCGCCTGTCCTAGCTGGCCGACCTGCCCGGCGGACCCTTGCTGGCCGCCAACCTGCCTGACATAGCCCAGCTGCTCGAGCGTGAGCAGGATACGGCGGGCGGTCGGCCTGGGCAGGTCGCTTGCCGCGGCTACCGCGGCTAGTGACATGACGGGCTGGCCCGGCCCGAAGGCACGGATGACGTCGAGGCCGCGGGCGATAGCCTCGATGAAGTCAGGGCTGCTGTCCCGACGAGCCACGGTCGGCCTCCTGGTGACGGGTTTCTCTTCGCTGGCGCTCGTTGCAAGCGCTCTTCGTAAGCGCTGGCCAACAGGGAGTTTCGTGCCGGCTAGCGGAGCGTCCCCCGCACTGTAGCGCTTTCCTGGCCACTTGTCCGCATGCCGGACACAGGAACAATTACGGCCCCCTAACGGCCCCCCAAGTCCGGCAGTTCAGGTGTCTTGACACAGTGCCGAATAAGGGACAGTGTTCCGATCAGGCTTCAGGCGACCGACTATCGGACGATCGTCCGCACTAGCACCTCACAGTGGAGGTTTCCTCATGACATCAGCGGGACCGCAGCCGGGCCAGCCTTTGGTGTTCCGGAACGCGACCGTGCTCACGATGGACGACTCGCACACCATCCTTACTGGCACGGATGTCCTGATCTCCGGCGAGCGGATCGCCGCCGTGGGCACGGGCCTGGCGGTGCCCGAGGGCACCGCCGAGATCGACGCGACCGGCGGCATCGTCATGCCCGGGATGATCGACACGCACAGGCACATGTGGCAGACGGCCATGCGCGGGTACGGGGCCGACTGGACTCTCACGCAGTACTTCGTCTACTACTACCTGACCTGGGGCAAGAAGTTCCGCCCGCAGGACGTCTACGCGGGCAACCTGCTGGCTGCGATCGAGTCGATCGACGCGGGAGTGACGACCACCGTGGACTGGTCACACGGGCTGCAGACCATCGACCACGCCGAAGCGGCGACTGACGCACTCGAAGAGGTGCCGGGCCGGTTCGTCCTCGCGTACGGCAACATCCACCAGGGATCGTGGGAGTGGTCCACCACGCCGGAGTTCCGCGACTTCTACCGGCGCCGGTTCGACGGCAAGGGCGACATGCTCGGCTTCCAGATCGCCTTCGACCTTCCCGGTGTGGAGGGATTCCCGGAGAAGGCGACGTTCGAGGTGGCGCGCGAGCTCGGCGTCACGGTGACGACGCACGCCGGCGTGTGGAAGGTGACCACCGATGTCGGCATCAACCAGATGTACGACAACGGGTACATGACCCCAGGGACCATCTACGTGCACGCCTCGTCGCTGTCCCCGGACTCCTACCACAAGATCGCCGCGACCGGCGGCTTCGCGTCGGTCTCGACCGAGAGCGAGTGCAACGCCGGCCAGGGCTACCCGCCCACCTGGCGGCTGCGCAAGTACGGCATCCCGGTCTCGCTGTCCCAGGACACGAGCGTCTGGTGGAGCGGCGACATCTTCGCCGCGATGCGGGCCACGCTGAACGCCGACCGCGTGATGGAGCACCTCGAGGCACACGCCGAGGACAGGACCGTCACCAACCACATCCTGCGGGCCGAGGACGTCGTGGACTACGCGACCCGCGGCGGGTCCAAGGCCCTGGGCCTGGACTCGGTCATCGGCAGCGTAGAGGCCGGCAAGAAGGCCGACCTGGTGCTGGTCAAGAACGACAATTCGCCGGTCGGCTTCCCGGTGCTCCACCCGTACGGCCACGTGGTCTACCAGGCACAGCGCGGCGACGTGCACACCGTCGTGGTGAACGGCAAGGTAGTCAAGTACGACCACAAGCTCGTCGGCGTGGACCTGGGCAGGGCCAGGGCGGCGATCGACGAGACGATCTCCTATCTCAAGGCCGAGCACGGACCGCAGGAGTGGGAGAGCGGCATGCACCCGGAGATCCCCGAGCACGAGACGCTCGCCAACCCGTATACCTACCGCGAAGACGTCTCGGCCTGGAAGGAGTCCAA
>JASHXJ010000145.1 GCA_030043595.1 Trebonia sp. | reverse complement strand
AGCCACCGCTCGGCCGCGACCGTGTCGCCGTGCTCATACGCCAGCATGCCGAGCACGAGGCTGCGCAGCGGCTGCGGGGCGCACGCCTCCATCCTGGCGCGCAGCGGTTCCGCCTGCGAGATCCGCCGCGCGGCCAGCAGCCACCGCGCGGCGGCCAGCAGGCGGCGTTCGGCGACAGATCGCGACGAGCTCAGCTGCCCGGCCCAGAGCAGGTAGCTGGCCGCCCGCCCGTGGTAGCGGCCTTCGGCCTCGGCCTGCGCCGCCCGCTCGAGCTCCGCGGCCAGCTCGTCGTCGGCGCTGTCCGCCGCCGCGACCCGGTGACCGAGCGCCACCGCGCCGCTGGTGACCCCGGCCGAGCGCACGTGCAGTTCCTGGCGCAGGCTCGGCGCCATGTCGGCGTAGACGGCGGCCCGGTACAGCGGATGCGCGAACTCAAGGACCCCTGGGCGGCCTGCGCCGTCGCGGCGGGTGACGAACCCGGTGCCGAGCATGCCGTCCGCCGCGCGGGCGGCGCCGCTGACGCCGGACACGTGGGCGAGCTCCTGCAGGGAGGCCGGCTGGTTGAGGACGGCGAGGGCGGCGGTGAGCCGCCGCGCGTCGGCGGGGAGCCCGGCCATCCGGGCAAGCGTCGTCGAGGCGAGGGAGCGCGGCACGGGGAGCTCGCCGTCCCCGCCGTCGAGCGCGGCCGGCGGGATCTCGACCAGCAGCGTCCTGACGTACAGCGCGTGGCCTCCGGTGTGCCGCACCAGCCGCGCCGCCGCCGCGGCGCTGAGCGTCAGCCCGCGCCGGTCCGCCAGCTCGCAGACCTCACCCGCCGACAGCGGCCCGAGCGCCACGTGCAGGCACCGGTCCGGGTCGGCCCGCAGCCGTTCCCAGCCGTCGCCGTCCCCCTCCCCCGGCCTGCTGGTCACCAGGATGAGCACCCGGTCCTCGCGCAGCCGTCGCGCGGCGGCCAGCAGCGCGAGCCGGGACTCGGCGTCGGCCCAGTGCAGGTCCTCCACGGCGACCGCTACCGGACCCCGCTGGCCCGCGCCGCCCCATAGCTCAAGCAGCTCCATGGCCATCGGGAACGGCGCCGTCTCGGTGAGCTCACCCAGCTGGGAGACCAGGTCGAAGGGGACATCCGTGGCCAGTTCACTGGCCTCGGCGCGCAGCACGCGGAACGCGGGCGGCAGCGCGGCGAGCGCCGCACGCAGCAGCGCGGTCTTGCCCCCGCCGGCCACGCCCTCGATCCACACGACCCACGGACGTCCGCCCGCCGCTTGGGCGGCGCGGGCGGAGATGGCGGCAAGCTCCTCGGTGCGGCCCGCGAACCCCGGGTCGCCGACGACACCGCTCGGCACAACAGGCAATGTAGACCAGCCGTCGCTATGCGACAATTCGGACAATTAACCACAGAATGGAACGACAAAGACACCGGTCAATACGGGTGCCGCTGGGCGGTCCTGGGCATGCCTGCGCGGGAACTACGGACAGCCTACGGACGGACCGTGGGGCGGCGGCCCGGCCGGCCGCCGACACTGGTCCAGTGCAGATCATCCTCGACATCACGCAGGACGCCCGCGGGCGTCTTTCCGGCACGGCGCGGACCGCCGACGACACGCGCGAGCTGACGTTCTCCGGGACCATGGAGCTGCTCGCCCGGATCGAAGAGCTGTGCGCCGGGTCCTTATATGCCTACAGGGCGCCTGTCTCCCAGAGGATGTACAGCCCGATGAGGATGTACACGACGGGGATCAGCCAGTGGGCGCGGCGCCGGACGAGCCCGGTGACCCGGTGATGCGAAACCAGCCGGGAGCCTGCCAGGCACCACACCGCGGTCCCCGCGGCGAACACCGCGATCGTGACGGCGGCGGCGCCGGCGCTGATCGTGGCGAAGACCGGCGTGTAGGCGGCGAGGTTGTCGCCGCCATTGGAGATGGTCAGCCCGGTCACGCCGGGCAGGCCGCCGGGCGCGGCGGCAGGCGGCCGCTCGCCGCGTCGGCGGTCGCGGATCGCGGCCGCCAGCCTGGCGGCGCCCAGGCCGAGCGGCAGCAGGGCGAGCAGCCAGATCCAGTCATGCGGGATCAGCGACAGCCCGTGTCCGGCGGCCAGCGACACCGCCACAAGGATGGCGAGGCCCGCGTACTGCCCGGCCCAGATCTCCCATTGACAGGGACGGCCGGTGGCCCGCGAGGAGGCGCTCAGCACTGTCAGCAGGATCATGTCGTCGATGTTGGTCCCCGCGAACAGCGCCGCGGCGGCGACGATCGTGGCTGGCAGCGTGTCCATGAACGCGGGCGGTCCCCCTCCGGGCTCGTCGGGTACCAGCCTGGCACACGCGTGATCCTGACTGTCCGCGCGGAAGGGTGGCGCTGGGGAGACGGCACGGATCGTTCGGGAAAATGGGCTTGAATTTCTCCGGCCGTCAGCCGAGGCGGCGGCCGGTCAGGATTCCGGGGGTGATCCGGATGAAGTGCTCCCGCTCACCAGGTGCCCATGGCTCCGGGCCGGCCTCGCGCAGGCGGGCGATGTCGGCGGGATCGGTCACCTCCCGCGAGTAGCCGACCGCTGTCACGCTCCATCCACGGCGGAGGCCGTAGTCGATGGTGTCGGCCTCGAACGCCACGACCGCGCCGTGTGTCGCCGCGGCGAGCTTGCCGCTCGCGTCGGTCCTGATCACGATGTCGCCGTCGGCAAGGGCGAAGTTCACCAGTTCCACCGCAGGCATGGCCCGCCGCGTGTAGACGATCCGGCCCACCGGTACAGACTCCAGCAGGCGCAGGCACTCATCCCTCGTCAGCTGGTCGAGCACGCTGCGGTGGGGGTTGTCAGGTCGCATACGGCGAGTATTCGGCCAGGTCAGCGGAGTACGTCAGGGCCGGAAGTCCCCCGCTGTGGGGGCGGGCGTCAGGCGGTCGGGCGGTCGGGGCGATCGGGCGATCAGGGCGGTCGGGGCGGTCGGGGCGGACAGGGCGGTCGGGGCGGACAGGGCGGTCAGGCGGCCGAGCCCCCGGTCGCGAGGCGCATGAGGTCGGTGTCGAGGTCGATGCCGATCTCGGTTCCGCCCGCGCTGCCGAACTCGTGCTGGTAGCTGTCCCAGGACTCGTCCCTGACCTTGCCGGCGAAGCCGCTTTCCATGAGCAGCACGAGCTCGAGCGCGGCCCGGTCGACGCGCCTGGCCAGGCTGGCGTCGCTCCAGTCTTCGGGGGCGGCGAACAGCGAGGTGGGCACGGTCATCGTGCGCAGGAAGGCGAACAGTGAGCGCATCTGGTCGTCCGCGACGAGGGCGTGCCTGGCCGTCCCCGCGGTCGCGGCGAGCACGACGGGCTTGGCGATGAGCAGGTCGTTGTCGAGCACGTGAAAGAAGGAG
>JASHXJ010000144.1 GCA_030043595.1 Trebonia sp. | reverse complement strand
GGCGGGCGGCGCGACCGCGCTGTTCATGGCCGGGTTCGGCGCGGCCGGGTACGCGACGCGGCGGGACCTCGCCGTCGTCGCGCGGATCTCGTTCATCGCGCTGATCGCGCTGCTCGTGTTCGGGATCGTGCTGATCTTCGTGCACATCCCGCACGGGACGCTGATCTACGCGATCATCGGCCTGGTGGTGTTCGCCGGGCTGACCATGTGGGACTTCCAGCGGCTGCGGCGCAATTCTGACATGAACTCGGCGCCGCTCATCGCCGCGTCGATCTTCGTCGACGCGCTGAACGTGTTCCTGTTCTTCCTGCGGATATTCAGCCGCGGCAGCAGCTGAATCCGGCTTGGGCGACCCGCGATCTGCGCCGACTTGCCACATCGCCCGGTCACTTCGCTCGACAGATACGGCTGGGTGGCGACATTCCGGCCAAATCCGTGAGCGGCGGACAGCGCGCTCGTAGGATTCATGCGGCGGAACTGACGCGGAATTTTTCGTTGGGTGAGTGACCAATCCGACCGGGCGGCGGCACCGAATGGAGCTGTGTGGACGCACGTGACATGGGTCCCTTCCGTTCGGCTTCCGGTCCCGCGGAGCGGAGCGACCCGGACCTGGACAACCTGCTCACGCTCGTGGCACGCGGCGACCAGGGGGCGTTCGAGTCGGTCTACGACCGGCTGGCGGGGCCGGTCTACGGCTTGATCCGCAAGGTGCTCCGCGACCCCGCCCAGTCGGAGGAGGTCGCCCAGGAGGTGCTGCTCGAGGTCTGGCGCACCGCGTCGCGGTTCGACCCGGGCAAGGGCAGCGCGGTCACCTGGGTGCTGACGATCGCGCACCGCCGCGCCATCGACCGGGTCCGGTCCGAGACCGCCGCGGCCGAACGGGAACAGCGGTCCGCGACCGCCCCGGTCGCCGTCGACGAGACCGCGGAGAGCGTGGAAGCCAGCCTGGAAGCCGAACGAGTGCGCCGCTGCCTGGACGGGCTGACCGAGCTCCAGCGGGAGTCCATCACCCTCGCCTACTACGGCGGGTACAGCTACCCGCAGGTCGCGGCGCTGCTCGACACCGCGCTCGGCACGATCAAGACGCGGATCCGCGACGGCCTGATCCGGCTGCGTGACTGCCTGGGGGTGAGCTGGTGAAGCTCCGCCGCCCTAACCTGCACGCGCTGGCGGGGCCGTATGCCCTCGACGCACTCGACGGCGCCGAGCGGGACCGGTTCGAGCGGCACCTGCGCGGCTGCCGGACCTGCGAGAACGAAGTACGCGGCTTCGCCGCGACCGCGACGGCACTGGCCCTGGCCGCGGCCGCGCAGCCGCCAGCCGGCCTTCGCGAGCGCGTGCTCGCCGCCACCACCGTCACCAGGCAGCTGCCGCCGGTTATCGCGCGGCGCCGCGGCGTACCCGCCGTCTCCCGGTCGCCCTGGGTCCCCCGGCTGGCTCTCGCGGTGGGCGCGGCCGGCGTGGCCGCGGCGGCGGTGCTCGCCGCCGTGCAGGTGTCCACCCAGGACCGGCTCAATTCGGCGCTCGCGCACAGCCAGGAGATCGCGGTGGTGCTCGCGGCGCCTGACGCCCGGATCGCGTCCGCGCCGACGACAGTGGGCGGAACCGCCATCGTGGTCGTCTCGCGGACCGAGCGGAAGATGGTTGTGACCAGCTCCGGCCTGCCTGAGCTGCCTTCGTCCAAGGTGTACGAGCTGTGGCTGATGGGGCCGGGCGGTACCCGGCCGGCCGGCCTGCTCCCGCCGCCAAGCAGCGGGAAGACCGCGCCAGTGCTCGCCTCTGGTGTGCTGGCGGGCGACACGGTGGGCATGACCGTCGAGCCGGCGGGCGGGACAAGCAGCCCGACGACCACGCCCATCCTGGTGCTGCCGCTGCCCGCGTGAGGAACGTGGCCGTCTGCCTGTCCGGGCGTCCTGCGACATGGAACTGCCCGCCTGAGCCTTCGCTCAGGCGGGCAGCGGGGGGCGCCGCTGGCCGGCCCCCTCAGTCCGGCCAGCGGAAGCGGGCCACCATGCCGCCGTCGATGGTGACCTCGCCGACCGGCGTGTCCATGTGCCGCCAGATCAGATAGCGGCCGGCGGCCAGGCCGGGGTAGACCGCCGCGTAGCTGGTGCCCGCGGCGGTCCTGCGCTCCCGGACCAGCGAGTGCGTGCGACGCCCGACGGAGTCGCCGGCCACGCTGATCTCGATCTCCTGCCCGAGCAGGGCGGCCGGCGCCTCAAGGACCAGGGCGCCGACGCCGGCGCCCAGGTCCAGGACGACGGTGCCTGGGCCGGACGGGCCAGGCACGGGCTCGGCAACCGCGCCGTGGGCGCCGCTCATGACGGGGTGTCGAAGCCGCTGTACGGCACGCCGAGGTAGGGGAACTCGTCGAGGTAGCCGGACGGGACGCTGGCGGCGGTCAGCCCGTCGGTGACCAGGCTGGCCGCGGCGTCCGGGGTGAACGACTTGTCCACCAGCGGGACCGTGATGCCTGCGAACGCGCGCAGCTCGACCGTGACCACGTCGTCGAAGACCCGGCGGCCGTTGGGGAACCCGGCGAGGTCGCCGCCGAGGATACCGAGCTGGCTGGGCTTGGCGCTCGGCGCGATCGCGGTGTTGAGGCGGAGCATATCGGCCAGGACCGGGCCGGTGTAGTTCTGGAACCCGGGCACGATGCCGGACGGTACCCCGGTGAGCAGGATCGCCTCCAGGTCGGCCCGGGCGGTGCCCGCCGCCACCAGCTTGGCCAGGTTCGGGAAGACGCCCGGGTAGAGCACGGGCAGCAGCGCGGACAGGCCGGGCTGGGCGAAGTACGAGGCGAACTGCTTGTCGTCGGACGGCGGCAGCGTGTTCCACAGGTCCTTGCTGCCCAGCGGGATCACGACCTCGTTGACGAGCGGGTTGGCCAGCCGGGACACCTGGCGGTAGGGGCCGCAGCACTGGTTCTGGCCGCTGTCGGAGTCCCACACCTGCGCCTGCTGGCGGCTCGCCGTCGTCCACACGCCGATCACCGAGCCCTGGTCGTT
>JASHXJ010000143.1 GCA_030043595.1 Trebonia sp. | reverse complement strand
CGCCTGCCGTCCCCGCGCCGCGGGTGACCGACACCATTTCCAGGTTGGAGTACTCGTACGTCGTCACGTGGCCGTCGGGGTCGGTCATCGTGGTCGTGCTGCCGCCGAGGGTGGCCGGGTTACCGGCGTAGCTCCAGGTGGTCCTGCCGCCGTCGGGATCGGTCTGCGTGACGACCTGGCCGTTCGGGTTGTACGTGATGGCTGTCTTCCCGCCGCGCGGGTCGGTCAGCGTGAGCATGCGGTGACTGGCGTCGTACGTGAACGACCACTTCCGGCCCATCGGGTCGGTGGCGCTAGTCAGGTTCCCGCTGGAGCTGTAGCCGTACTTCCACGTGCGGCCCATCGGGTCCGTCACCGTGGCGACGTGCGACCCGCTGTAGGTGAGAGTCAGCTTGCGCCCGGCGGGGTCGGTAACCGCGGTCAGCTGGCCCTTCGCGTTGTAGGTGAGCCTGGTCACGTACCCGTTGCGGTCGGTCTCGCTGGTCAGCCGTCCGGCCGCGGTGAAGCCGTAGCTGGCGTGGCCCCGGTCCCTGGTGAAGACGTAGCCGCCGTCGGCGTTCTTGACCAGCGTCGCGAGGACCTGCGGCGGTGCGGTGAAGCTAGAGCCGTTCCTGGTGAAGGTGACGGTCGAGCCGTCCTCCTGGGTGACGGTCACGTCGCCCGCGGAGCCCGCGGCCAGGGACATGCCGTAGCTGTCCGTCCAGCCGTACCCGAACGGCCCGTTCACGCTGGCCCTGCTCGAGGTGTACGTGCGGGTCAGGTCGAGCGGCGCGCCCCGGCCCGCGACGGACAAGTCGGTGAACGTGCGCCAGAGCACGCCCGTGGCGCAGTTCACCAGGGCCTGCGCCGGGCAGCTGACCGGATTCTCGCTGGGGTTGCCTGCGCCGCCCTGCTCGGCTAGCCGCAGCGGGGCCACCAGGGTGAACTGGAGCATTCCTGAGGTGTCACTGCACGAGCCGGTAAGGACGGTGGAGTGCCAGCTGATGGTGTATGCGGCGGGCTTGGCGTAGGTATGGGTAACCGTCTCGTCCACGTCCCCGGCCGGGGCACCGTCGAAATCGATGGTCGTGCTTTTCCCGTCACCCCAGGCGAAGATCCCCTCGAACGTGCACGCGGAGGTATCGCCGTCGCTCATGAACGACACCCTGATGGCAGGATTCACGCTCGAGCAGTCCGGAAAGGCGTAGAAGCACTGCTCCTGGCTGCCGGAGTTCGCCGCCGGCCGCGCCTGGCGCGCCTGCCGGGCGGACGCCGGTGCCGCACCGACCGAAACATGCGGCTGTCCCGTTCGCCCGGCGGCCGACGCGGCCCGGGCCTGCCCGGCAGCCGCAGGGGAAGCCGCCCCGACCGCCAGCACCGCCAGCGATATGACCAGCAGGCAGACCCGCTTAACGCAATGGCTCCACATCCGGGACAACCCCCACCAGGCACACGGCAGAACGCGGACAACGCGCGCGGCCCTGCTGCGGGCCGGCCCGGGCGGGTGAACCCGGCGTCCGTGATTTCGGACGCCCGGCGAAAGCAGCCGGTTTTCCGCAAGGAGAGCCGTTTGACGGCTATCACATGAGGTTAGAGCCCGCGGACAGACAGCACGCTGGCTTCTGGTCACTGCGCCGCGCCGGTCCAGCCCCGCAGGCAACCTCAGCCCCGCAGGCAACGCCGTCCCCGCTTGTGACAGTTACCTGCGGTTGACGTCCCGTTTTGCGGCCTCCGGGTCCGCTGCGCCTGGACGAGTGAGGCCGGGGGGACACTGGCCTCACACGATGAGGCCGGGGGGACACTGGCCTCACGAGGCGGCCCGCCGGCCGGACCGATGTGCCACCGGGGCCGGAGTATCCAGTGGCTGGAATGGCGCACCGCGGCCGGTGCTGACGGGTGCGACTGGCGTTGCGGGCAGGCGCGCGGGGGCGAGACCTTACCCTCAGGGCATGGCCATGTCCGGGCACGATCCGCGGGCCAGTTCCGCGGCCAACTACCGGGCTTTCGCCCGGGACGCGCGGGGCCGGTCCCCGCACTACGAGACACTGTCGAACCAGGTCGCGGAGGACCCCGGGATCCTTGGTTTCCTCGAAGCCCTGCCCCGTCCGAAGAGGCAGCCGAACCTGCTGTTCGCGGCGGCCTGCTATCTGCTCGGCGAGCCCGCCGAGCTCGGCGGCCTGCGGACGCTCGTCAGCGAGCGGCCCGATGAGCTCACCAGGATCATGCTCGCCCGCCGCACCCAGACCAACGAGCCGGCCCGGTGCGCCACGCTCCTTCCGGTCTTGTCACTGCTGCCGCAGCCGCTGGCGCTCATCGAAGTCGGCGCCAGCGCCGGGCTCAACCTTCTCGTGGACCGCTACTCCTACGATTACGACGGCCACCGCGTCACCGGAACAGACCCGCGGGCACCGGTCCTGTCATGCCAGCCGCGCGGTCAGGTCCCGCTCCCGGCACGGGTGCCGGAAATCGCCTGGCGGGCCGGACTTGACCTGCATCCGCTGGACGTGACCAGCGACGACGATGTCCGCTGGCTGGAATGCCTGGTGTGGCCGGGCGAGGCCGGCCGCCGCGAGCGCCTGGCCGCGGCCATCGCCACAGCGCGGGCCGACCCGCCGCGGGTGTACCGCGGGGACCTGCTGACCGACACCCCGGACCTGGTCAGGCTGGCGCCGCTGGGCGCGACCCTCGTCATCTGCCACTCAGCCGTCCTCGCGTATCTAAGCGCACCACAGCGCCGCCGGTTTGCCGAACTCGTCGGGGTGCTCAACGCCGCCTGGATCTCCAACGAGGCACCTGGCGTCCTGCCCGGGGTCGTGTCGCCGGAACGCGACGGCAGCTTCTTCGTGCTCGCCGAAGGCGGCGTCCGGGCAGTCGCCCTGGCCGACTCGCACGGTACCTGGCTCGACTGGCTGCCCTGAGTGCGCCCGCCAGCCGGCGCGGTCAGCGCCAGGCCGACGCGGGCGACGGCACCGCCGGGGGCGACCGCACCGCCGACGGCCGCCGGACGGCCGGGGAGCGCAGCGCGGCGAGCAGGTCATCGAGCGCCTCGAAGTTGTGCGCGCTGACCACGGCATCGCAGTACGGCCAGGCGGCGGCCATGCCGCCTACCTCGGGCCGGTAGCGCGGACTCTGCGTCCGCGGGTTCGCCCACACGATCCGGTACGCGATCCGGTGCAGCCGGGCCATCTGGGCGCCAAGCAGCGCCGGGTCTCCTGTCTCCCAGCCGTCGGAGATGATCAGCACGACGGCGCCGCGGCCCATGCCGCGCACCCCGTACCGGTCGTTGAACTCCCGTAGCGCCGCGCCGATCCGGGTCCCCCCGGCCCAGTCGGGTGCCGCCTCACTAGCCTTGGCGAGCATGGTCTCCGGGGTGGCCGCGGCAAGCGCCGGGGTCAGCCGGGTCAGCCGGGTCGCGAACGTGAACACCTCGGTTCGCGGGCGGCTGGGGTCGCGCAGCGAGTCGGCGGGGCCGGCGCCCGCTGACCGGGTTGCGACGTACATGAGCTGCAGCAGCGCCCGTGCGTACGGCTCCATGGAGCCGGAGATGTCGCACAGCACGACGAGCCGCCGCGGCCGGGCCCGGACGGCACGGCGCGCGATCCTGACCGGCTCGCCGCCCGTCCGCCTGGCCTGCCGTAGGGTGCGCCGCATGTCCAGCCGGGCGCCGTCCTTACGTGCCCGGTAGCGCCGGGTCCGGCGCGGCGGGACAGCGATCGTGAGCTCGCGCATCAGCGCGGCCAGCTGGCGCAGCTCGTCCGGCGACAGCTGGCCGAAGTCGCGCTCGCGGAGCCGTTCGGTGGCGGACGCGACGCGCCGGATGGCCGGCACTTCGGGCAGGTCGTCCCCTTCGTCCTCGGTGCCGGAAGACGATGCGGAAGCATCAACCTGCCGCAGGACCGGCGGCAGCTCGCCGGTCGCGGCCAGCGACGGCGCGTCCGGGGGCGACGACGCGTCGGCGGGCTCGGCCGTCATGGCCTGCCGCGGGACGGCGGCGGGCCGTCCCGGCACGTTCCCGGCGAACATCTCGGTGAAGACGCGCTCGAACGTGTCGATCTGGCTGGGATCGGAGACCATCGTCGCGAGCGCACAGGCGTGCAGCTCGGCCACCGTGGTGGCATGCATCACGGTGACCGCGCGGGCTAGCCGCTCGCAGCGGTCCGGGCCGGCGGGCAGTCCCGCCGAACGCAGCGCCACCCCAAGCGCCGCCGCGAGCACGGCGACATCGACCGGCGGCAGGCCTGACCTGCCAGCGCCAGCGCCGGCGGAGCCGTTCGAGCCGCCGTAACGGTCGGCGCTGTCAAGCCGGACGCTGTCAGTCATGCCCCACGACGGAGGCCAGGCCGACCTCCCGCACCGTCTGCTCGTCCTCCGGGTACTTGACCACGACGCTCATTGTCTGACCCGCGGCCTCGGCGGACAACATGGCGGAGCCGAAGACGGTGAGTGCCGACGCCCACGTGATGGCCTCGGAGACCCCCGGCGGCTTGGTCAGGTCAAGCCCGCGCAGCCTGCTGACCGCCGCGGCCACCTCCCCGGCTAGCTGCGAGCTCGCGGCGGGCACGCGCCGCCGGATGATCTGCGCGACCCGCGCGGCGTCCGGGTAGCCGATCCAGTGGTACAGGCAGCGCCGCTTGAGCGCGTCGTGCAGGTCGCGAGTCCTGTTCGAGGTGAGGACCGCGATAGGAGGAACCACCGCGCGACGGGTACCGAGCTCCGGGATCGTGACAGAAGACTCGGCGAGCATCTCGAAAAGGAACGCCTCGAACTCGTCGTCGGCCCGGTCCACCTCGTCGATCAGCAGCACCGCGGGCCGCGGTCCCGGGTGGTCAAGCGCGGTGAGCAGCGGCCTGGCCAGCAAGTACTCCTCCTTGAACAGGTCAGTGTCCCTGACCTGCTCGTGGGTGGCCTCTGCCAGCCTGATGGCAAGCAGCTGCCTGGGGTAGTTCCACTCGTACAGCGCTTCGGCCGCCGCGATGCCCTCGTAGCACTGCAGCCGGACGAGCACCGTCTCCAGGGCGGTGGCGAGCGCTTTGGCCGCCTCGGTCTTGCCGACGCCAGGCTCGCCTTCCAGCAGGATCGGCTGGCCCATCCGCACCGCGAGGAACAGCGCCGCCGTGAGCTGATCCCCGGCCAGATAGCCGGTCTTGTCGAGGGCGGCCGCCAGCGCCGCCACGTCCGGAAACCGCTCGCCGAGCTCGGCCGAAATTTCGCTGCTCACAAGGTGCGAGTGTATCGTCCGGGGTCAGCAGCGAACGCATCCCGACAACTCGGGTAACAGTGGTGCGACCTACCCTCACCAGTACCAGGCTGGAGCGCCGCTCCCTGTCCGCCAGGGCGGCTAGCGGCCGCCGATGTCCTCGCTCCAGACTTCGGGATACCTGGCCTGGAACTCCTGCATCGCGGCGACGCACTCGGGATCGTCAAGCAGCACGATCTCGACGCCGCGATCGCGCAGGAAGTCAAGGTCGCCCGCGAAGGTACGGGCCTCCCCCACCACCACGCGCGGGATCTGGAACAGCAGGATCGCCCCGGTGCACATCTGGCACGGCGACAGCGTGGTGTACAGCGTGGTGCCCGCGTAGGAACTGCGGCGGCCTGCGTTGCGCAGGCAGGCGATCTCGCCGTGCGCCACCGGGTCGCCGCTTTTCACGCGCTCGTTATGCCCGGCGGCGAGCACCTCGCGGCCCGCGGCGAGGACGGCGCCGACAGGCACCCCGCCCGCCTCGAGGCTCAGCCGCGCCTGGGCAAGGGCCAGCGCCATCAGTTCCCGGTCCAGCCGCAGGTCATCACCCATGACCGCTACGTTACCGGCAGACAGTCCCTCGCCAGCGCCGACGGGTCATTTCCCACACCACGCCCATCCCGGTGCCGCCGGGCGGCCTGTGGTCGAGGGGGCGCCGCTCGATCTTCACGAAACCCAGCTTGCGGGGCACGGCACCGCTCGCCACGTTGAGCTCGTCGTGCACGATCTGCACGCGGGCGATGCCAGGCAGCGCGAGGGCCTGCCCGGTCAGGGCCGCGGCCGAGGCGGTCGCCAGTCCCCTGCGGGTGTACGCCTGGTGTACCCAGTAGCCGATCTCCAGGGCGCCTGGTCCGATCCGCGCCATCAGCCCGGCCGACCCCGCGATCGCCCCGCCGACGAGCACGGCGTAGTCGAACGCCTCGCCCGACTGCCAGTTGAGCTCGCAGCCGGCCAGGAACTCGGCCTGCGTCGCGCGGCTGAAGTCGGCGGCCCACGGCAGCCATGGGCGCAGGTGCTCGAGTGAGCCGAAGACGGCCTCGCACGAGGCATCCAGGTCGGCCACCAGCCAGCGGCGCAGGATGGCCGGGCCCGCGTCGATGACTTCGGGCGGCCGGGACGGGCCGGCGTCGTGTCGCATTCACTCAGCCTGTCGCGGTGCCCGGGCCCGGCACAAGCCGGCCCGGCACGAACGGCAGAGCGCCAGGCCAGCGGTGAGCACGGGTGAGTACGTCAGCACGAGCGCCGCGCCTGACGCGGAACGCTGACCTCAGGTGGCGGCCACTGGTAGCGCAGCTCATCGCCGGGCCGCAGCCTGGCCCAGCGCGCGGCCTCCACTTGCAGCGCCCGGGCCGCCGCCGCGATGGTCTCGGGCAGCGGCAGGGTGCCCGGGGCCGCGGCCAGCTTCGTCCCGCTCAGCCGCCGGATCTCGTCGGGCGTGGGGTCATCGAGCGCCGCGACGCACTCGGCCAGGTCCGCGAGCAGGTCGGCGCGCCGCACCCGGTCCCGGTACATCCGCTTCAGTTCCGCCGAGCGCTCCGCGGCGTGCGGCGGGCGCCGCCCGCTCAGGTGGCGCATGCTGTCGAACACCGCGCCCGCCGCGACGACGCCCCAGAACCCGTCGGTGAGCCCGAGTTCCCGCTCGACGACCAGGTGCCTGATATCGTGCGGCAGCGCGGTCCCGGCCCGGCCGCCCAGCAGCCGGTAGACCACGCCGTCGTCCCGTTCGACCACCGCGTACGCGATCGCGTGGTCCGCCAGGCGCGGGAACGTGACATGCATAAGCCCACTATGCGGACCACGCCCGCACGCGCCCTAACGATTTTCCCGTCCGGGCGCGACGCCGCCGGCCCGCCACCGCTACTGTGACCGTTCGTGGCTGGACGAGGCACGACGGCGACGATCGCGCTCGAACGGGCGAAGATCCCCTTCACGCTGCACGAGTACGCGCATGACCCGCGGCACGAGTCGTACGGCCTTGAGGCGTGCGCGGCGCTCGGCCTGCCGCCCGAACGCGTCTTCAAGACGCTGGTCGCGGCCGTGGACGGTGGGCTCGCCGTGGGCGTCGTGCCGGTTGGCCGCCAGCTGGACCTCAAGGCGCTGGCCACCGCCATGGGCGGCAAGAGGGCTGTGCTGGCCGAGGTATCGGCCGCCGAGCGGGCCACCGGGTTCGTGGCGGGCGGGATCTCGCCTGTCGGGCTGAAGCGACCGCTGCCGGTCGTGGTCGACGCGTCGGCCCGGGCGCTGCCGACGATCTTCTGCAGCGCGGGCCGCCGCGGGCTGGAGATCGAGATCGCCCCGGCCGACCTGGTCAAGGCGGCCGGGGCGATAGTGGCCGCGATAGCGGTCCCGTGACCCGGTCGGCCCTGACCCGCTGTTACCTGGTGTTCGCCGCGTTCGCGGCGGCGCTCGGGCTGTTCAGCGGCCAGCCGATCGAACGCTGCTGGGGCACCTGGGCGGCGGCAGGCTACGCGGCCGCCGCGGTCATCCTCGCTGCCGCCGGGCGCCGCTGCGCGCCGCGAACCCCGCCCGGGGCGCGTGTCACAGTGACTGGCATGACGGCCGCCG
>JASHXJ010000142.1 GCA_030043595.1 Trebonia sp. | reverse complement strand
CGGTGTCCCCGGCGGCGAGCCCGAGCACCGAACCCCAGTGCTCCCGCGCGATGAGCACGGGATTGCGGGGCTTCCCGTCGTAGGCGGCGACCGCGACGCTGGCCCCGTCCGCGTAGGCGGCGATCAGCCGGCGCACCGCCTCGACGCCCACCAGGGGCTGGTCCGCGAGCGCGACCACGGCGGCACCGACGTCGTCGTCGCAAGCCAGGCCGCCGTCCGCGCCGAGCGCGCGGAGCCCGGCCGCGAGCGAGGATCCCATCCCGGTCCGCCAGTCCGGGTTGTGCACAGCCCGTACCGCCGCGATCGTGACCGGCGCGGCGCCGGTCACGACCAGCACCGGATCGGCACCGCCGTCGCGCAGCAAGGCCACGCCGCGCTCGGCGAGCGTCTGGCCGCCCAGTTCCACCAGTGCCTTGGGCCGGCCGAGCCGGGACCCTTCCCCCGCGGCCAGCAGGACCCCCGCGACTCGCGCGGCCGGGGTGCGGCGGTGGGTAGCCGTCATCGCGGGGGCCTCCCGTCCGTCAGGGCTGTCCGCGTCACGCGTCTACGGTACGCGAGCGCAGCCGCCTGCTTATTCGATCGGCGGCCGGGCGCGGTCGCGCTACGCTCTCACCGTGCTGCCGACCACGCACTTGCTCCCGTTCATCGTCACGGCCTTCCTGCTGATCGCGGTTCCCGGGCCGAGCGTGCTGTTCACCGTCAGCCGCGCGATCGCGCTCGGCCGCGTCGCCGGGGTCGCAACCGTGGCGGGCAACACGGTGGGCGCGTTCGCTCAGGTCGTCGCGGTGGCCTTCGGCATCGGCCCGCTTGTCGAGCGATCCGATGCGCTGTTCACGGTGCTCAAGCTCGCGGGGGCGGGATATCTGCTGTTCCTCGGCACGCAGGCGATCCGGCACAGGCGATCGCTGGCGGCAGCCCTGCGCGCCGAGGTGGAGCGGAGGACCACGGCCCGGATCGTGCTCGACGGCTTCACGGTCGGCGCCACCAACCCGAAGGTAGTCGTGTTCTTCGCGGCCATGCTGCCGCAGTTCGTCGACCGCCAGGCCGGTGACGTGCCCGCGCAGATCATCCTGCTCGGGGCGATCTTCGCGGGAATCGCTCTCGTCTCGGACAGCACGTGGGCGCTGGCCGCGGGGACGGTCCGCGCGTGGCTCGCCAGCTCACCGCGGCGGCTGGAGCTGCTCGGGGGCACCGGCGGCCTCGTGATGATCGGCATCGGCGCGCGGCTGGCCCTGACCGGCCGCCCGGACTGACGATCCGCGCCGCGGCGGCGGCCACGGCGGCGGCCGGCCTGACAGATCACAACACCGGTAACACTGATAGTTCTTTGTATGAGTTCCGCACGACATATCAGGACAAAACGGCACCGAAAGTGGTCGGGGCGCATACAAAGCCAACAGCAGTGACTACAGTGACCCCAACCGGGCGGGGCGACGGGGGGCGGTGGCTCCGCGGCGGTGGCTCCGGGGCGGTGGCTCAGGGGCGGTGGCTCAGGGGGCGGCTGCTCGTGTTAAGCGTGGGCGGTTTCGTGGTGAATGCGGCCTGCGGTGTCGGTGAGGGCGCGGCCGGTGCCGCCCCAGCGGAGCTGGATCAGCTCGGCGGCTATGGAGACCGCGGTCTCCTCCGGGGTGCGGGCTCCCAGGTCGAGGCCGATCGGCGAGCGGAGCCGCGCCAGCTCGTCCTCGGTCATGCCGACGGCGCGCAGCCGTTCCAGCCGGTCCTCGTGCGTCCGCCGCGAGCCCATCGCGCCGATGTACCCGGCGGGGGTGCGCAGCGCGACCTCGAGGACGGGCACGTCGAACTTCGGGTCGTGGGTGAGGACGCAGATCACCGTGCGCGCGTCGACCTCGATTCCCGCCAGGAACCGGTGCGGCCAGTCGACGATGACCTCGTCGGCGTCGGGAAACCGGGACCGGGTGGCGAAAACCGGGCGCGCGTCGCACACGGTCACGTGGTAGCCGAGGAACTTGCCGACCCGGGCAACCGCGGCGGCGAAGTCGATCGCGCCGAACACCAGCATCCGCGGCGGCGGCGCGAAGGAGTTGACGAAAACGCCCAGCTCGTCGCCGCGGCGCTCGCCGTGCTCGCCGTAGCGGCGGATGCCGGTCAGGCCCTGGGCCAGCATGCCGCGGACGTCATCGTCGACGGCGGCGTCAAGCCGCTCCCCCGCGCCAAGGCTGCCTGTGCTCGGCGGGCCGGTGTCACCCCAGATCACCCGCCGGGCGCCGACCCGCCCAGGCCCGGAGATCACGGTAGCCACCGCGACCGGGTCCCCGCGCTCCACCGCCGCAGCGATGTCGCCAAGCTCGGGAAAGAGCTGCCTGCTGACCGGCTCGACGAAGATATCCAGGATGCCCCCGCAGGTCAGCCCGACCGCGAACGCGTCGTCGTCGCTGACCCCGTACGTCTGCAGCACCGGGTGCCCGGTCGCGGACACCTCGGTGGACAGCTCGTAGACGGCACCTTCGACGCAGCCGCCCGACACACTGCCGATCACCTGGCCATCGCCCGCCACCGCGAGCGCGGCACCCGGGTCGCGCGGCGCGCTGCGGAACGTCCGGACCACGGTAGCGAGGCCGAACGTCTCGCCCGACTCCCACCACTTGGTGATCGTGTTCAGGATGTCACGCAATGCCCCACCTCACGGTTACCGCCTCCCACAACGCTACGCGAGGGCGCGCTATGCCCGCCAGGCTGGCCTCACTCGACGATCTTGGAGATCGGGATCTCCAGGATGTCCTGCGCGCCGGCCGCCTTCAGGGCGGGGATGAGCGTGTTGACGCCGCGCTTGGGCACCACGGTCTCGACCGCGTTCATGTCACCCGAGGCCAGCGTGGTGATCGTCGGCGAGGACATCGCGGGCAGCATCTCGGTCACCGCGGCCAGCTTCGCGGCCGGCACGTTGAGCTTGAGCAGCACGTTGCCCCGCGCCTGGATCACGCCGCGCAGCAGCAGCGCGATGTCCTCCATCGCGGCCCGCTTTTCCGCGTCGGCGTACGCGGCGCTGTTCGTGATCAGCTCGGTGTAGCTGGTCAGCAGCGTGTCCAGGATGCGCAGCCCGTTCTTGCGCAGCGACGACCCGGTTTCCGTGAGGTCGACGATCGCGTCCACGATGTCCGGCACCTTGGCCTCGGTTGCCCCGAAGGACCGGATCACCACGGCCTTGACGCCGCGCTCATCGAGGAACCGCTGCGTCAGTTCCGGGTACTCGGTCGAGATCCGGGTTCCGTCCGGCAGGTCGGTGACCCGCTGCCACGGCGCGTCCTGCGGCACCGCGAGCACGATGCGCGCCGGGTTGGACGTGACCTTGGAGTACTGCAGTTCGCCGAGGGAGACGACGGTCGCGCCGGCCTCCGTGATGAGGTCGCGCCCGGTGATGCCGAGGTCGAACAGGCCGCGCTCGACGTACGTCGGGATCTCCTGCGGGCGCAGGATGCGCACCCGGTCGATGCGCGGGTCGTCGATGGAGGCGTGGTAGTCGCGTTCCGACGCGCGCAGTACGGTCAGGTCCGCGGCGTCGAACAGGTCGAGGGTCGCCTTCTCCAGCGAGCC
>JASHXJ010000141.1 GCA_030043595.1 Trebonia sp. | reverse complement strand
TTCTACTACGACTCGCTGGTCTTCGACCGCCGCGCCATCAGGTACCTGGCCGACATGTTCGGCACCGACCGGCTGCTCGTCGGCTCCGACTTCCCGGCGATGACGCGGGAACAGCCGATCGCCGCGACGCTGCGGTCGATGGGCCTTTCCGACACCGAGCTCGAGGACATCCTGTGGCGTAACTGCTTCCAGTTCCTCGGCGTCGAACCGCCGAAGTTATCGTGGTTGCCGTGAGTAGCCTTTCGACCTACCTTGACGAGCTGGAGGACGGTGACTCCCCGCAGCCGTGGACTTCGCCTGGCCCGGTTGCCCAGCGGCCGCCCCGGCTGCTGCTCACGCTCCTCGGCGACTACTGGTGGCAGCGGACCGAACCGCTGCCGTCAGCGGCGATCGTCGCGCTGCTCGCCGAGTTCGGCGTCAGCGACTCGGCCGCCCGCGCCGCGCTGTCCCGGATGACCCGCAACGGGCTGCTGGTGACATCGCGCAGCGGGCGGCGGACGTTCGTCCGGCTCAGCACGCGCGCCGCCGACGTGCTCGACGACGGCGCGCGGCGCATCTTCTCCTTCGGCGCCGCGGGAACGCCGTGGGACGGGATGTGGTCGCTGGTGGCGTTCTCGATCCCGGAGGACCACCGGGCGGCGCGCGATGAGCTGCGCAAGGTGCTGCGCTGGCTTGGCTTCGCGCCGCTGTACGACGGCCTGTGGGTGGCGCCCCGCGACCACGTCGACGACGTGATGACGCGCCTGAAGGAACTCGGCATCAGCACCGCGACCGCGTTCCGCGCCATGGCGGTCCCCGGCGTGGGGATGGCGTCGGACATCCCCTCGCGCGCCTGGGACCTGGGCGGGCTCCGCGAGCGGTACGAGGAGTTCATCGCGTTCGCGGGGCTGCTGCGCGATCAGACCGCGGCCGGCGCGATATCGCCGATGGACGCCCTGGTCGCGCGCACCCGGGTGATGAACGAGTGGCGCGCGTTCCCCGCCATGGACCCGGACCTGCCCGCCGAGCTGCTGCCGCCCGCCTGGCCGCGGGCCGCGGCCCGGGAGCTGTTCATCGCCTGCTACGACCTGCTCGGCCCGCTCGCCGCCCGCCGCATCCGGCAGATCATCGCTCGCTACAGTCCCGAGCTAGCGTGCCGCGCCGCGTACCACAGCTCGGAGCTGACCCTCTCCGCCGCCGAGGGCTAACGCTCGCGAGGGGCGTGACCAGGATGAACGTCATCACGTGGAACGTGAACTCGGTCCATGCCCGGCTGCCGCGGCTGATCGCGCTGCTGGCCCGGCACCAGCCCGATGTGCTCTGTCTCCAGGAGACCAAGACAACCGATGCGGGGTTCCCCGCCGCCGAGGTCGCCGCCGCCGGGTACCAGGCCGTGGTCCACGGGCAGGCGGGGCGCAACGGCGTCGCTGTCCTCGCCCGCACCCCGCTCACGGATGCGTCCTACGGGTTCGCTGGCGATCCCGTCCCCGAGCAGGCACGGGTCGTGTCCGTCACCGCGGGCGGCCTGCGGGTGGTCAGCGCCTACGTGGTCAACGGCAAGGCGACAGGCACGCCCGAGTACGAGCTGAAGCTGCGCTGGCTGGATGCGTTCGCTGGCTGGCTGCGCGGCACCCGGCAGCCCATGGGCCGACTCATCGTCGCCGGTGACTTCAACGTCACCCCCGACGACCGCGACGTGTACGACCCGCAAGCGTGGCGCGGGCGCAATCTGTGCAGCGAGCCCGAACGACAGCGCGTCCGCGGCCTGCTCGACTGGGGCCTGACCGACCTGGCCCGCGCCCACAGCCCGGGTCCTGGGCCGTACACCTTCTGGGATTACCGGGCGGGCGCCTTCCACCGGGGGTGGGGGCTGCGCATCGACCTGGCCCTGGCCACCGCCCCGGTCGCGGCCCGGTGCACCGCCGTCGCCGTCGACCGCGACGAGCGCAAGCCCGCGTTCGGCCCGGGCAAGCCCAGCGATCACGCGCCGCTCATCGTCACCCTGGCGCCAGACGCCTAGCGCGGCTCGTCCGCGCGCTCGTGCCTTTACCAGCAGCCCCTTCTGTCGTCTTTGTATGTGTTCGGCACGACATATCAGGACAAAACGGCGCCGAAAGTGGTCGGGGCGCATACAAAGCTGAACGCGAGGGACTGACGTGACGGAAGGGGTGAGGACCGGGCGGGAAGCCAGGGCCGGGTGCGGCTTATGGGGGCTAGCGGGAACGTTGATGCCGCGCCGGGGTGATCACGGGGCGCCGTGGGCGCCGGTGGGCGAGTGCGAGGCGATTCCGGGGGCGCCGGTGGGCGAGTGCGAGGCGATTGCGCGGGCGCCGGGCGCGGCGGCGGGCGAGTCCAGCGCCAGCAGCGTTCCGTCCTGGGCGAAGTACGGGGGGTCGAGCAGCGTGACCGCCACCTGGGCGCCGGCTGGGCGGTCCGGCAGGCGGCAGGTGAAGGCGGCGTCCCCGGCCAGCACGTCGGCCTCCCAGCCCGCGCCGCTCGGGCGGGCCGCGGTCACCGTCCCGGAGACGACCAGCCCCCGGGACGGGTCGGCTCCGGCGACCACGCGGTCGGGGTGGACGCCGACGACGGTACCGTCGCCGGGCAGCCCGCCGTCGCCGGCCGGGACGCCGACCGGGCCGCCGGCCGGGACGAAACCCAGGTAGCCCACGAGTTCGGCGACGCGCCGGGAGGCCGGGCGCAGCACCACCTCATCCGGGGCGCCGGACTGCAGGAATTCCCCGCGGTCGATAACAGCAAGCCGGTCGGCGAACGCCTGGGCGTCCGGGAGCTGGTGGGTGACGAGGACAGACGGCACGGATCGCTGCGCCGAAATGTCTTTGACCAGGGCGGTGAGGGAGCGCCTCAGTGCGGCGTCCAGGCTGGCGAAGGGCTCGTCGAGCAGCAGCGCGTCGCAGTGCGCGAGCAGCAGCCGGCCGAGGGCCACGCGGTGCCGCTGGCCGCCGGACAGCCGGGCGGGCATCGCGGACAGCAGTCCCTCGATGCCCAGGTCGCCCGCCAGCGCGTGCAGCTCCCCCCGGGAAGCCGACCGCGCGTACAGCAGGTTGGCGCGCACGGACAGGTGCGGGAACAGCCCGGGGTCCTGCCGCAGCAGCCCGACGCGCCGCTGCCAGGACGGCACGTCGACCGCCGGGGCGGCCGTGGACGTGAGCACCCGGCCGCCGAGTTCGATAAGCCCGCGCCGCGGCGTGACCAGGCCGGCGATCACCTCCAGCACGGTCGTCTTGCCCGCCCCTGAGGGCCCGAACAGCGCGACCCGCTCTCCGTCCGCCACCTCGAGCGCGGCGCGGACGGGGAACTCGCGGCGGTCAACCTCGACGTCGACGCTCAGCACGCGCGCTCCAGATGTAGGCGGCCAGCGGCAGCGGCAGCGCGACCACGAGCAGGATCAGCGCGTACGGCAGCGCGGAGTACAGGCCGGTCTCCTGCAGGGTCGTGAAGATCTGCATCGGTATGCCGAACGGATGATAGGCGATGATCACGACGGCGCCGAACGCGCCGATCGCCCGCGCCCAGGCAACGGCCAGCGACATCGCCAGGCCCGGGGCCGCGAGCGGCAGCGTGACGCGGCGGAACACCCGGCCGGGCCGGTCGCCGAGCAGCCCCGCCTGCTGCTCGAGCTGGGTGTCGACCCCGGCGAACGCGGCCTGCGCGCCGAGCACGTAGTACGGCGCCGACTCGTACACCTCGGCGATCACCAGCGCGAGGAACGTGTTGGTCGCCGACTGGTGTATCCAGTTGAGAATCCCGCCGACCCATGTGTACGGCCCGACCATGAAGACGAGCAGCAGCCCGACCACCAGCGGCGGCAGCAGCAGCGCGCACAGCACCCCCGCCTCCCACACCCGCGGGAACGGCAGCCGGCCGCGGGCCAGCATCCAGGACAGCGGCGTGCACACCAGCGTGAGCACGCCGAGCGTGACCAGGCCGGAAGTCACCGACGTGAGCAGCGGGTCGAGATCACCCGCCCCGGTCAGCGCGGTGGCGATATCGCCAGGCGACATGCGGGTGATCAGGGTGATCACGGGGCCGAGGAGGGCGATCCAGATGACCGCCGCCCCGGCCACGCTCACAACGGCAGATACCGAACGGACACGGCGCGATCCCCTGGGGAACGCGCCGTGCCGTAGGGTTGGGGCGGCCTGCGGGCTAGGTGCCCAGCTCATCAAGGATGGGCGCGGGCACGTCGGCTTTCGGCCCGGTGAGCGTGGGTGTCAGGAGCGTGAACCCTCCTGCCTTGTACTGGGCCAGGCCCACCGAGGACAGCGTGTAGGCCACGAATGCCTCGGCGGCCGGCGTTGGCGTGCCGATGATCGTGATGTCGATCACCTGCGGCGACCCGTGCTTGGTGACGTTACCGGTGATCGTAACCGACGCGTTGTGGTAGGTGCTGGCCAGCGCCGCGCTGCCCAGGTTGATCTGCACCGGGAGCGGGATGTAGTCCAGGTGCAGTTCGATCGCCTGCGTGATGAACGCGCTCGACGCGTCCAGCTCACCGGCCTGCAGCGTCGAGTCAAGCGAGGACTCGGCGTAGATCTGGCTCGAGTTGGACGTGCCGAAGTCGGAGGTGCCGAGGATCTTGGCGACCGTGTCCGAGGGCAGGTGGTAGTAGGACTGCGCGAGCTCGAGCATGTAGATGAAGTCGCGGCCCTGCGGGTCGGTGTTCGGGTCGGTGCGGCCGAGCTTCAGGCCCGGGGTCTGCAGCAGCTGGCTGAACAGGGTGGACAGCGGCTTGGAGCCGTCCGCGTAGGCCTTGAACTCGCTGGCGTACTTGCTCTTCGGGTTGTAGGCGATCACCATCGAGGTGCCGGCGTACTGGATGTACCACTTGGTGAACTTGGGCTCCAGCGGGGTGATGTTGTCACTGCCGACGGACTCGAAGACGTTCGGGCTGATCTCGCCGGCCGCGATGTCCGACTCCAGCGTGCCCGAGGCGTTGCCGGTGCCGGAGAAGCCGGCGCCGGTCGCGGCGGTGAACGCCGGCTTGACGACGTTCTCGTTGAGGTACTCAAGGGATGAGGCGTAGGCGACGTTAACCGTGCCCGTCACGAGGGGGCTGGGCGACGCGCTTGCGCTCGCCGTGGGGCTCGCGCTCGTGGTCGCCGGCGCCGTCGTGGCGGGGGCTGAAGACGAGGAAGAAGAAGAGGACGAACTGCAGGCCGCGGCCGCGAGGCCGAGGCACGCTATGCCAAGCACGGCGGCTAGCCGTCTGTTCGAAGATCGGAAAGGTCGCATTCCCCGACGATAGCTACCTATGGTTGCGCGACGCAACAAGCCTAGACAGCGGTGCCGGCGTTGACCGGCGGGGCTGCCAGGTAGTAGCACAAGTAAGCAGACGGCTCGTTTGGTGCAGCGCCCTAGTGACCGCCGGCGCCGCGAGGCGGATGATGGCTGGCAAACTGCGTTTTCCCCGGGTGAAAGGGTGGGTGTGCATGAAGACTCGAGCAGCGGTGCTCAGGGACGTCGGCAAGGATTTCGAAGTCGTCGAGCTCGACCTCGACGAGCCGAAGGCCGGCGAGGTCCTGGTCCGGTTCGTCGCGTCGGGCCTGTGCCATTCCGATGACCACCTGCGCACCGGTGACATCCCGGTCAGGTACCCGATCGTCGGCGGCCACGAGGGCGCGGGAATTGTCGAGAAGGTGGGCCCCGGCGTCACCAGGCTGTCGGTCGGCGACCATGTGGTCACCTCGTGGCTGCCGGTCTGCGGCCACTGCCGGTTCTGCTCGCGCGGCCAGACCAACCTGTGCGACCTGGGCCGGTTCCTGTATGACAACAGCTTGCCCGACGGCACGTTCCGCTACCACGAGGGATCGACCGACTTCGGGCAGATGTGCCTGCTCGGCACGTTCTCGCAGTACGCCGTGGTGTCCGAGGCGTCCGCGGTGAAGGTGGAGGAGGACCTGCCGCTGGACGTCGTTGTGCTGGTGGGCTGCGGCGTGCCCACCGGCTACGGCACCGCGGTGAAGGCGGGCGAGGTCCACCCTGGCGACACCACGATCGTCTACGGCGTCGGCGGGGTCGGCATCAACGCCGTGCAGGGCGCCGCGCACGCAGGGGCGCGCTACGTCATCGCGGTCGACCCGGTGGAGTTCAAGCGCTCGACGGCGCTCACCCTCGGCGCCACGCACGCGGTGGCTTCCGCCGAGGAGGCACACGAGCTGGCGCAGCAGCTGACCTACGGCGTCGGCGCGGACCAGTCGCTGATCACGGTGGGCGTGGTGAGCGAGGAAGTCGTCTCGGCGGCGTTCGCCGCGGTCCGCAAGCGCGGCATCGTCGTCCTGACCGGGATGGGCGGACTGGCGACGAAGACGGTGCACGTCTCCGGCTTCGAGCTGACGGCGTTCGAGAAGCGGCTGCAGGGCGCGCTGTTCGGCAGCGGCAACCCGTTCGACGACATTCCCCGGATGATCGAGCTGTACCGGGCTGGCAAGCTCAAGCTGAACGAGCTCGTCACCACCAGGTACCGGCTCGACGAGGTCAACCAGGGCTACGAGGACATGATGGCGGGCCGCAACATCCGCGGCGTCATCATCCACGAGCACTGACCGCCCGGTGCGGACGCAGCCGCCGCGCTCAGCTGAGCGCGGCGGCTGCGTGCACGAGGTAGTCTTCCTGCGCCCAGTTGCTGGCGAAGTGCTTGTTCGGCTCTTCCATCTGGTTGTAGTACCACCAGAACATGTAGATGCCGAAAGTGAAGACCGTTGCCAGGATCCGGCCGGCGTAATTGTCCTGCCGCTTCACCTGGCCCTGATCAGGGAAAGGCACTTGCTGACCGAGCCGGCCGTAGATCAGCGACAGCTCGTACCCGGCGCCGGCCTCGGCCTGGCCGTGCTTGACGAGGTCCTGGTCGAGCAGCACGAAGGCGACGATCTCGGAGATGCCGCGCGCCACGATGCCGAACACCACCCAGATGGCGGGATCGCGGAATTCCGTGGTCATCTGGCGCAGCACCGCCAGGTGGCCGGCGGCCCGCTGGAACGAAGGGGTCAGTTCCTGCTGCAGGCCCTGCCGCCCGGCCTGTTCCCACGCCACGGTGGTTGCCGCGTCGAGGAGTTCGAGCCGGCGGACATTGTGCTCACGCATTCGCCGGACGAGCTGGTAGAAGACGTAAAATCCGTAGATCCCGAAGGTCAGGATGGTCCAGCCCAGCGCGGACCAGTAGCTGAAGATGTAGTCGGTCTCGCCCCGCCGCCACGCCGCGAGGCGGACGCGCTCGGCGGCGGGTACCGGCGGCAGACCAGGCATCTGCTGCGGGCCTGGAACCATCCCGGGCCCCGGATTGTAGACCGGCTGCGCGGCCGGCGGCGTCTGCCACTGCGGTTGCGCGTGCCACGGTTGGTCGCTCATGAGTGCTCCTGCGCGGTCGCTGGCAGTATCTCCGGCACGCGCCCGCGTATGAGCGACTATATTACGGCGCCGCGCCTTTTCAAATCTTTTCGAATTTGCGTGTATCACTGAATCGGACGCGGCATGAGATCGTTTTTGGTTAGCGAATTCCGGGTGGGAAAGCCGCTACCCGAGCAGGTCGCTGGCGCGGGCGGCGGCGTGCAGGAACATCGGGTCGGGGCTTTCCGCGTGCAGCCGCAGGCAGGCCTCGGTCAGCTTGATCGCGTGCTCGTCGCCGACGGCGACGGCGCGGTCGGTGACGTCGGCCGCTGCCGGGGGCGCCGCCGACGGCAGCGGCTCCCGCGGCACTCCCCCGGCGTACACCGCGTACAGCGCAGCGCCGACCTGCCACAGCGCGTCGTAGGTCGGACGGGCGACCGCTGCCGGCAGCAGCGGGAGCACGGAGCGCGCGGCGACCGGGGCGGTGACCGCGTGCAGCAGCGCGATCGGACGTTTCCGGCCGTAGGCGAGGAAGATCCGGGTGAACTCGCCAGCCAGGTCACGCAGGTCGGCGGCCACGTCTCCCGGCGGCCGCAGCGCGGCGATCGCCGCCGGGAATCCCGGCTGGGTCGCCAGGCCCGCCGTGAGCCCGGCGGTGATCAGCCAGGTTGCGGGCGGCGCTGAGGCCACTGGCAGGGCGCTGACCGCGGTCGTCAGGTCCAGCGTGCCCGCGGTGCCGGGAATGCCGGGCAGCTCCAGGTAGCTGGCCGCCCAGTACGCGAGGCCGCGGGCCAGTTCGCCGGCGCGCTCGGGGGTCGGCGCCGCGGCGAGGCTGCGGGCCGCGTGCGAGGTGCGGATGACGCCGTGCGTGGCGGCGGCCGCCACGCCAGGCAGCAGCCGGGGCCACCAGCGGGCGAGGACGTCCTGCCACGCGAGGGAGTCCAGCTCCGCGCGGAAGTACACCTCCCAGTCCGCCACCCGCCGCCGGTCGCCGAGCGCGTCCCGCCAGGTCTGGGTACTGATCCGGGCGGCGGGCAGCGGCGCCTCGTCCAGTCGGCGCAGGTACTCGTCGAGCCACGGCCGGACCGCGTCCGGGCGGCCGAGCCTTACCAGCGCCTCGGCCGCCATCGGGGCGTGGTTGGACAGGCCGCCGCCAAACTCCGGGCCGGTCCTGGCGATCCTGTGCAGTCCCTCGTCAAGGATGTCGCTGTCCGGTGCGCCCATCGCGTGCCTCCCGACGACAGCCTACGATGACGGGAATGCGGGCCATTGACTTCCACGTGCACCTGCCGACCCCGGACTGGCTGGACGGCAGCATGGCGGGCTACGTCGAGGCGGCGGAGGCGTACTTCCGCGCCGCCGTGCAGCGGCAGTCGCTCGGCGAGCTGGCGGACAGGTACCGCGCGCTCGATGTCAGGGCCGTGCTGCTCGCCTGGGACGCCGAAACCGCCACCGGCCGCCCCCGGGTGCCGAACGAGACCGTGGCCGCTGCCTGCGAGCAGTACCCGGACGCCTTCGCCGGGATCGGCTCGGTCGACCCGCACAAGGGCGCGGCGGCCGTCGCGGAGGTGGCCACCATCGCCGCGCTCGGGCTGCGCGGGGTCAAGTTCCACCCCTCGCTGCAGGCGTTCGCGCCCGACGACCCCCAGTACGACCCGGTGTTCGCCGCCTGCGAGGAACACGGGCTGCTCGCGCTGTTCCACACCGGCACCAGCGGCATCGGCGCCCGCCAGCCAGGCGGCCAGGGGATCAGGATCGACTATTCGCACCCGCTCAAGCTGGACGCGGTGGCCGCGGCGCACCCGCGGCTGACCGTCGTGGCCGCGCACTTCGGCTGGCCGTGGCAGATGGACCTGATCGCGGTCGCGCTGCACAAGACCAACGTCTACATCGACATCTCGGGCTGGTCCCCGAAACGGATTCCGGCCGAAGTCGTCCGCGAGCTCACGGGGCGGCTGTCCGGCCAGTTCGTGTGGGGCAGCGATTTCCCGTTCATCACGCCGGAACGCTGCCTGGCCGAACTCGACGAGCTCGGCCTCGCGAGCGCCGCCCTGCTGCGCGACAACGCCGCCCGGATCCTCGGGCTCCCGGCGTGAACGCCAGGTCCCGCGCCACCGGGGCTCAGTTCGGGCTGTACGGCTCGTAGCTGAAGTCCGGCGCCGGGCGCGACGTGGTCGCGCGCAGCATCCCGGTCTCCCGCACCAGCAGGGCCCGCTCGGCCCGCAGCCGGGTCACCGCGTCGGGCGCGGCGAGCAGCGACTGCCGCTCGGGCAGGTCGATGATCACCGCGGCGCCGACGACGTAGGACAGCAGCACCGGCTCGTCTGGCAGGTCGCTCACGCTGATCACTCCCCCGCCCCGGTCGGCGAGCGCGTTCAGGTAGCGGCGGAACGCGGCCTGGACCCGCTGCACGGCGGGCGCCGCCGCGGCGGCGTCGCCGACGTCGTCGGCCAGCGGCTCGACCTCGCCCCGCAGGTACGGCAGCGACCGGTCGGTCTGCAGCAGCCGGAACCGCTGCTCGCCCACGGTCGCCAGGTCGAACCGGCCGTCCTCGCGCGGCTCGGCCTGGCGCATCGTCGCGACGCAGCCGACCTCGTGCAGCGCGGTGACGCCGTCCACGCCGGTCTCCCGCCCCTTGCGGATCGCGACCACGCCGAACTGCCGTGGCTCCGGCCGCTCCAGCAGGTCCCTGACGAGCTGCACGTACCGCTCCTCGAAGATGTGCAGCGGCAGGCGCATGCCAGGGAACAGCACTGTCGTCAGCGGGAACAGCGGCAGCATCTCGGTCATAGTTGTCGACATTATTCGGCATGCCCGGCCGACTCGGGAAGCGCCGGGCCGCAATTTCATTTGCCGCGTCGCGCGACACTGCCTACCCTGGTCACGACGCGTTGACGGAGCCAAGTAGCCGGGGGTCCACGCGGGCCGAGAGAGCCGCCGGAAGCTGGGAAGGCGGTCTCGCGCCCCCGGGCGAAGACACTCCCGAGCGCCGGCTTGCCCCCGTCAGCGGGCTGCAATGAGGCCGCCGGCCTGACGCCGGCGGCGAAGGTGCGGTGGCACCGCGAGTTACCCTTCTCGCCCGCGCCTGGAAAGGGATCACCGCGAGGTCCCGAGGAGGACCGACACAGATGATCCGCGTACCCATCGCCAGCCTGCGCGAGCACGTAGGCGAAACCGTCACGATCGCGGGCTGGGCCGCGACCCTTCGCCTGCAGCGCGCCCTGCAGTTCGTGCTCGTGCGCGACCACACCGGCACCGTGCAGGTGACCCACCGGCGCGACGGGACCCCCCTCGACGCCGAACTCGACGGGCTCACCGTCGAATCCGCTGTCCGCGTCACCGGCGTGGTGACCGACAACCCGGTTGTCAGCCTCGGCGGCCTGGAGATCATCCCGGAGCGGGTGACGGTCGAGAACCGCGCCGCCACGCCGCTGCCCGTCGACGACAACACCGGCCCGGAGGGGCGCCTGGACTGGCGCTTCCTCGACGTGCGCCGGCGGCCCGCCGCGCGGCTCGTGTTCGCCGTGCAGACGACCGTCGAGCAGGCCATGCGCGAGTTCGCGTACGCCAACGGCTGCACGGAGATGCACACGCCCAAGCTCATGGGCGCCGCGTCGGAGTCGGGCGCCGAGGTCTTCGAGCTCGGCTACTTCGGCCGCAGCGCCTACCTGGCGCAGTCGCCGCAGTTCTACAAGCAGATGGCCATCGCCGCCGGCATCGACCGGGTCTTCGAGGTCGGCCCGGTGTTCCGCGCCGAGCCGTCGTTCACCTCGCGGCACGCGACCGAGTTCACCGGCGTCGACGTCGAACTCGCCTGGATCAGCGACGTCGGGGACGTGATGGAGTTCGAGGAGCGGATGCTCGCGCACGTGCTCGCCGCGGTCGAAGCCGAACACGGCGAGCAGATCACCGAGCACTTCGGGACCAAGGTGACCGTGCCAAGCACGCCGTTCCCGCGGATCACGATGGCGCAGGCGCACGAGCTGCTCGGCAGGCCTGGCGAGCGGGATGACCTGGACCCCGCCGGAGAACGCGCCGTGTCGGCGCACATCGCGCAGCGGACCGGGCACGAGTTCGCCTTCGTCACCAGCTACCCGGCGAGCGTCCGGCCGTTCTACCACATGCGCCCGGCCGGCGAGCCGGACCTGACGTGCAGCTTCGACCTGCTGTGGCGCGGCCTGGAGATCACCACGGGCGCGCAGCGCGAGCACCGCTACGACGTCCTGGTCAGCCAGGCGGCGGAGAAAGGCGTGGGCACCGGGCCGCTGCGGGACTACCTGAACTGCTTCCGGTACGGCTGCCCGCCGCACGGCGGCCTCGGCCTGGGCCTTGGCCGGCTCCTCATGGTCCTGCTCGGGCTCGACTCGATCCGGGAGGCGACGTTCCTGTTCCGCGGGCCGAACCGGCTCACGCCGTAAAGTTCACCGGCCGCAGCATGGTTGCGCCGGGACAGACGGCCCGGTGCGTTCGGATGAATGGCTTGAATTATCCCGAACGCACCGGGGCGGCTGTTTCCTCCCGCCCTGATCCTCACGCGCCGTCGGCGGTCAGCAGGCGGACGGCGCGCTCGGCCGCGGCGCGGACCCGGGGCACCGCGTCGGCGCGCAGGCCGGCGACCGCGTCGAGCGCGTCGCCGACGCGGTGCCTGGCGATCACCTTGGCCGCCATCTCGCGGACCCGCCAGGCGTCGTCGGCCGTGGCGCGGATGATCGCTTCGGTGGCGGCCGGGTCCCAGGCGTGCAGCAGGCCGCGGGCCGCCCACACCCGCGGCCAGTACCCGCCCTTGCCGTAGTCGTAGCCGAGCAGGACGCTGCGGCCGTGCTCGCCGCCGAGCGCGACGATGAGCGCGTCGTCGACCTCGGTGTGCCGGCCGTGCAGCAGGGCGACGCAGCCGGCGACGAGCGCCGGGCTGCCGCGGCGCCCGCATTCGAGGGCGATCCGCTGCTCAGGGGTGAGACTGCTGACGGCGGTCATGCCACGAGTGTCCCTTGTTAGGGACCCGTGAGCCACCCTTGGCGGTGCCGCCGGCCGTGACTACGCTCGAAAGAGAGTGCAGGCCGGAGTGCGATATGAGCATGACAGGGCAGATCAGCCGGGACCGGGTCGCGGTGCTCGCGGGGCTCGCCGCGCCGCTGGCGCTGTCCGCCATCCTGGTGCCGTTCCGCGCGAGCTTCCCGAACACCGACGCGGCGCTCGCGCTCGTCCTGGTCATCGTCGCGGTCGCGGCGACGGGAAACCGGCTGGCCGGGCTGCTCGCCGCGGCATCGGCGGCCGTGTGGTTCGACTTCTTCCTCACGATGCCCTACGAGCGGTTCACGATCACCAGGCACACCGACATCGAGACGACGGTGCTGATCCTGGCGGTGGGCGCCGCGGTGACCGAGATCGCGGTGCGCGGCCGGCAGTACCACGCGTCCGCCGCCCGCCGGGAGGGGTACCTGGACGGGATGAACGCCGCCGCGGCCGCGGTGGCGACCGGCAGCGACCCGCAGCTGCTCGTCGACCAGGTGTGCGGGCAGCTGACGCGGCTGCTGTCGCTGTCGGCCTGCCGCTACCAGAACGGCACCGCCGGCATGGGCCATCCGCCGCGGCTGCTGCGCGACGGGCGGGTGATGTTCGGCGACGCGATCTGGGACACCGAGCACGAGGGGCTGCCGCCGGGCATCGACACCGAGCTCCTGGTCGAGGCGGGCGGCCTGCTGCAGGGCCGGTTCCTGCTCATGCCGCGGCCCGGTGCCCGGCCCACCCTGGAGCAGCGGCTCATCGCGGTGGCGCTGGCGGATCAGACCGGGGCGGCGCTTGCTGGCCGTCGGCTGGCAGGCCAGCGGTAGCGCTCGCCGCGGCCTGGGCGTGCAGGGCCAGCAGCGCGTCGTAGCGGGCGGTGACGTCGGCCTGGTCGGCCTCCTCGGGGACCGTGCGCAAGTTAACCCGCTGGATCATCGCCGCCTGGTCGAGCAGCACCTGCGACCGGCCGGCCGGGGCCACGGCCATGATGGTGTTGAGCGCGTCCAGCTGCCTGATCAGCACCGCCGGCATGCCGCCGGCCGCCTGGCGGATCTTCTCGAACGAGCGCTGCACGAGCCGTTCGTACGTGACCGGTGCGGTGATGAGCCGGATCTCGCCCAGGTGGTCGCGGTGGTAGACGGCCGGGTACCACTGCACGGCGATCGTGGACAGGCTGTCACCGAGCCAGTCGATGCAGGTCAGCGCCGTGAAGGTGTCGTTGACGGCGGGAGACAGCGCGCGGATCGCGATCTCGACCAGCTGGTCGACGCCGAAGGCGATGTCCTGGCTGAGCGTGCGCAGCGGCCCGGTGATGTGCACGCGCTCCAGCCGGTGGCCGATCTTGTCGGCGACCTCGGGGGGCCACACGGTGGCCATCGGGTGGCCGCGGGTCAGGAAGTGGCCGGGGCGATAGTGCAACCGGATCACGGCCCCGGATTCGGCGGCTATCCGCACGAGCGTCGCGTGCTTGACGAAGCGCAGGTACCCGCTGGCCGGAGCGGTGACAACGCGCCCGGCCCGGTCGAGGCGGGCCTGCAGGACATCGGGCGAGGGCCCGTTGACGAGTCCGGCGTGCTGGGCAGGCACGACGGTCTCGGCTTTGAGCGCGCTGTCCAGGTCCCGCGCGATGCTGGCGATGACCTCGGGCAGCTGGATGGCGGTCGCGGTGTGGTGGATGAAGAAGATGAGGACGCCCAGGTCGATCGCGGTCAGCGCGAGCGCCAC
>JASHXJ010000140.1 GCA_030043595.1 Trebonia sp. | reverse complement strand
CCGGTGAACCGCGGCGGGATGACGAAGGTGATCGAGGCGGTCCGGCAGCTGCGCGGCGAGGCCAACGGCCCGGTGCAGGTGCCCGACTGCGAGATCGCGCTCGCGCACGGCAACGGCGGGTCGCTGGGCACCCGGTCGGCCGCCGCCACGCTCATCCTGGGCCGGGAGGACGCGTGAGCACGCCGGCCCGGTCCCTGCCCGCGCCCGCGCCCGCGGTCAACCCGGAGACGAGGCAGTTCTGGGCCGCGACGGCGGCGGGCCGGCTGCTGCTGAAGCGCTGCCTCGACTGCGCCAGCGTGATCTGGTACCCGCGGGCGCTGTGCCCGGACTGCTCGAGCCTGCACACGGAGTGGTTCGAGGCGTCCGGCCGCGGGCGCGTCTACAGCTACACCGTCAACCATCGCCCGGAGGGCGCTTATCAGGACTGCGCGCCGTTCGTGCTGGCCTACGTCGAGCTCGACGAGGGTCCGCGGATGCTGACCAACATCGTCGGGGCCGACGTCGCTGAGCTCGCCGTCGGCCTGCTGGTCGAGGTGGAATTCCACGACACCGGAGAGGGCAGCGCCCTGCCCAGGTTCCGGCCCGCGGCGCCCCGTGCCGCCACCTAGCGGAAGGACAAACGATGCGAGGGGACACGACGGCGTCGCAGACCGCCGACTTCAGCTACGGCGTCGACGCACAGTGGGAGAGGGTCCCGGCGGGCATCTCCCACCGTGACGTGTCGGCGGTCGGCATCGATTCCCAGGACAGGGTGTACCTGCTGACGAGGTATGACTCCAACGTGCTGGTCTACGAGCCGGACGGCACGTTCATCACCGCGTGGGGCGGGGAGAGCTTCACCAACCCGCACGGGCTGACCGTGGGCCCGGACGACTCGGTGTGGACCGTGGACAACGGGGACCACACCGTACGGAAGTTCTCGCCGGAAGGGAAGCCGCTGCTAACGCTGGGGCGGCCCGGCCAGCCGTCGGACACCGGTCGCAAGTCAGGCGGCCCGTTCGTCGTCCACAACGTGGAGACCGTTGAGCGGCCGGGGGAGCCGTTCAACGCCTGCACCAACATGGCGATCAACTCGGCCGGACGGATCTACGTCGCGGACGGCTACGGCAACTGCCGGGTGCACGTGTTCTCCCCCGACGGGGAGCTGATCACATCGTGGGGCGAGGTGGGGGTCGGCGCGGGCCAGTTCCACTTGCCGCACGGGATCGCGGTCGGCCCAGACGACCGGGTGCACGTCTGCGACCGGGAAAACGACAGGATCCAGGTCTTCGATCCGGACGGCCGGTACCTCACCGAGTGGACCGATGTGCAGCGGCCCTGCCAGATCGCCATCGACCCGTCCGGCTACTCGTACGTCGCGGAGCTGTGGCGGCCCAAGGGCAAAGGCTCCTTCACGCACGGCTTCATGCGCGAGGACCACCCAGGCCGGGTCACCATCTTCGACCGTGATGGCTCCATCGTGGCCAGGTGGGGCGCGAGCACCGTCAGCCGTACCGCGCCGGGCAACTTCATCGCACCGCACGGCATCGCGGTTGACTCTCGCGGCGACCTGTACGTCTGTGAGGTTGCCTACACGTTCGGGGTCAAGGCAAACGGCGTCGACCCGGCCGAGGCCGCCGCTCATCAGATCCAGAAGTTCACCCGGCGCACCTCGTAACGACGGAAGGAACGAGCGCAGATGAGGCACAGCACCGACCGGATCCGGTCGACGCATGGCGGGAACCTGCCGCGGCCGGCGCAGTTCGACGCGCTGCTGCAGCAGGACCCGGTAGTGACGGCGGAGGTGGCAGCGGAGTTGCCTGGCGCGGTGCGGTACGTGGTGGACCGCCAGCTTGACTGCGGGGTGGACGTGGTCAACGACGGCGAGTACGTGAAGGCCGCCGGCGGAGGCTCGTATTCCGGGTACATCCATCGGCGGGTGGCCGGCTGGGAGGTGCTGCCCGCCGACCCGGCAAAGCCGCCCAAGCGCGACGGCGTCGGCGCGCGGGACCGCCGGATGTTCCCCGGTTTCTATGAGTCGGGCCTGTGGCTGCAGGGGTCGGGCGGCCCGGTGCGGCCGGGGTACTTCACGCCGGGCCGGCCTGCGGAGCGGACCACCGAGCGGGTCGCGACCGGCCCGGTCAGCTACACCGGGCACGCGGCCATCAAGGCCGACGTGGACGCGCTCGCCAGGGCGCTGGCGGGCAAGCCCGCGGAGGTGGAGGGTTTCGTGGCGGCGCTGGGCCCGCTCAGCCTGGGCGCGGGGGCGCGCAACGAGTACTACTCCACCGAGGAGGAGTACATGACGGCGGTCGCCGAGGCCGTCAGGGAGGAGTACAAGGCGATCACCGACGCGGGGTTCATCGTGCAGATCGACGAGCCCGAGTTCGCCACCTCCTGGCAGTTCTATCCCGACTGGGACGTGCCCCGCTACCGCCAGTACCTGGAGTTCTGCGTGGAGATCATCAACCACGCGCTGGACGGACTGCCCGAGGACCAGATCCGGTTCCACGTCTGCTGGGGCAGCGGGCACCGGCCGCACGTGACCGATATCGACCTGGTGCACATCGCCGACCTGATGCTGAAGATCAGCGCCCAGGCGTACTCTGTCGAGGCCGGCAACGTACGGCACGCCCACGAGTGGACGGTCTGGCGCGACATTAAGCTGCCCGACGGCAAGATCCTCGTGCCCGGGGTGATCTCGCACGCCACCGACCTGGTCGAAGCCCCGGGCCTTGTCGCCGAGCGGCTGGTCAACTACGCCAGTGTCGTGGGCAGGGAGAACCTTCAGGCCGGCACCGACTGCGGCATCGGATCCCGGGTCGGCCACGAGGAAATCGTCTGGGCCAAGCTCAGCGCCATGGCGCAGGGCTGCGAACTGGCAAGCAAGCAGCTGTGGGGCAAGTGAGGAGGCGGCCGGCGTGACGTACGACCTGCTGATCAAGGGAGGCCACGTCCTGGATCCTGGCCAGGGACTGGACGGCGTGCTGGACATCGCGATCACCGGCGGCACGATCGCGCGGATCGCCGCGGACATCCCGGAACAGGAGGCGACGCGCGTCCTGGAGATCCGCGGCACGGGCCGGCACGTCGTGCCGGGGCTGATCGACGCGCACACGCACGTCGCTGACGGCGCCATCACCGACGGCGTCGGCATGGGCATGTGCGATCCCGACGCCATCGGCGTGCACTCCGGTGTCACGACGGTCGTGGACTGCGGGTCGGTCGGCGTCGCCAACCTCGGCGTCTTCCCCGCCCACATCCTGCCCAGGGCCAAGACCCGGGTCATCACGATGGTGAACGCCGGCAGCCACGCGCACACCATGCCGGGTCCGGCGGACGTCAGCTCGCTCGACGACATCAACAGGGACGCCCTGCACAAGGCCGCCGAGCGCAACCCCGGCCTCATCGCGGGGGTCAAGCTCCGCGTCGTCGGCCCGGCGTTCGCGCAGATCGGCGAGGACATCATCAGCACCGCCAAGGCAGCGGCCAGGGACCTCGGCGTCCCGCTGATGGTGCACATCGGGGACTTCACCGCCAAGGACGAGGCATCGGCGGCGCGCCGCGGTGAGCTGACGCGGTTCCTGCTCAAGGCGTTCGACCCGGGCGACATCCTGACCCACCTGTGCACGCCGAACTCCGGGCGGGTCCTCGACCCGTCGGGAAAGCCTTACCCGGAGGTCGCCGAGGCCCGCGCCAACGGCGTCGTGCTGGACTCGGCGCTCGGCCGCGGCAACTTTGGCATCGAGGTCGCCAGGCGCCAGGCTGACCTGGGCCTGTATCCCGACACGATCAGCAGCGACCTGACCGCCATGGGCCAGACCTTCCACAGCCTGCTTGAGTGCATGGCCAAGTTCATGTCGATCGGCTACACGCTGTCCGACGTGGTCAGGGCGACCACCTCAACCGCGGCCACGGCGCTCGGCCTGCAGGACGAGATCGGGGCCATCGCCGTCGGGCGGGACGCCGACCTGAGCATCATCGACGTCGTCGCGGGCGACTTCACCTTCACCGACACCACCGGGCAGGCGTTCCGGGGCGGCTACGGGCTGGTGCCCGTCCGCACGCTGAAGGCGGGCGAGGAGTTCTCGCCCGGCTGGGGAACGCACCCGTGGGGCTGGCTGCCCGCATCCGCCTAGCAGCCATACCGACCTGACCAGGGGCCAGTTCGGTTACCCGGGGTGTCGGCCTGGTGCTGGCGGGTA